>JAPLHJ010000263.1 GCA_026389675.1 Chloroflexota bacterium
ATAGCTGCAGGGCACTACATATCCCTGCCATTCGGAGATAGCCCGGTAGCGCGCCAGCTTGTCAACGATGGCGCCCACAGGGCAAACCTCAACGCAGGTGAAGCAATATTTGCAGCCGGACTCCTGGTAGGTGGCTTTGACAGGCCCGGCGACTTTGAAACCGTTCATTTCCTTGAAATCAAGGGCCTTGATGCCCCGCAGGTCGCGGCAGGCGCGGACGCAGCGGCCGCAGGCTATGCACAGGTTATAATCGAGGTCGAAATAGGGGTTATCCCGCTGTATGGGCAGATTCCTGTACTGGTAAGGCAGGTTCTCGTTGCCGATATCTAAGAAATCGCATACCTGCTGAAGTTCGCAGTGCCCGTTTTCGGGGCAGGTGACGCATCTCTCGGTCACTTCCACGTTGCGCAGGCAGACGTCAAACGGTTTGCAGCGCTCCCTGCGCCAGCAGGTCAGGCAGGCATTGGGATGCTGACTTAATATCTTCTCTACAACCTGCCTCTGCTTTTGCCTGATGGCGGAGGTATCCGTGTGGACGGTCATGTTTTCGGAGATCTTCGTATTGCAGGCCTGTACCAATTCAGTCTGTCCTTCGATTTCCACTGCGCAGAGGCCGCATTCACCCGAGGGTTTAAGATCGGGATGGGAACATAACTGAGGGATATAGATTCCGGCCTTATTGGCCGCTTCAAGTATGGAATTTTCGCTGTCAGCGCTCAGGGATTTTCCGTCGATAGTCAGATTTAATTTTGCCATGGTCTAATAACCTCCGAAAATATCAGGCTGCGCGCCGGTGGATAGCAATTCATTGTGGACATACATGCAAAATAGTAGAATAGGGCCAAACCAGTTAAATAATCTACCAGAAACTGGCTTCAAAATCAACCTCGGCTACACTTATAGCGGGAGGATAACAGTAGATGCGTGAAGGCAACAGGAAACCGGTATTCGGGCTGAATCCCAATATCTTTTATCTGGGCCTGGTGAGTTTCCTCACCGATGTCAGCAGCGAATTGATATTTACGCTGCTGCCACTTTTTTTGGCTAATGTGCTGCAGACCGGGACCGTAATCATCGGTTTAATTGAAGGCGTCGCGGAAAGCACGGCCTCCGTACTGAAGGTATTGAGCGGATGGTTAAGCGACAAACTGGGCAACAGAAAATGCCTGTCATTTATCGGTTACGCGCTTTCAACACTGGCGAAACCCTTCATGCTGATAGCCAATACCTGGGGGCCGATCATGGGCATCCGCTTCGCCGACAGGTTCGGCAAAGGGATACGCACAGCCCCCCGCGACGCCCTGGTAGCTGATTCCAGCAGTGAAGCTGACCGGGGCAAAGCTTATGGTTTTCACCGGGCCATGGACACCTCCGGGGCGTTTCTGGGTTTACTGGCAGCGGCCGCCGTCGTATTTTTGCTGCAGAGGGAAGTCGTAGACCTGCAGATCGATACCTACCGCTGGCTGATCATCCTCGGGGTTATACCGGCATTTATTGCCCTGTTCTTCTTCGTGTTTATCAAAGAGCCGCCCAAACAGCAGGCCTGCCCGGTTTCCCCTTCCTGTAAGACCGCTGAGGATACAGCCCTCTCTGCATCCGAAACCGCCCTGGGCAAGAGATTCAAAATATTCCTGTGCATCGTTTTTCTCTTCACGCTGGGTAATTCAAGTGACGCCTTCCTCATCCTCAGGGCGCAAAACCTCGGCAACAATGTATTTTATATTATATTGATGCTGGTGTTGTTTAA
>JAPLHJ010000010.1 GCA_026389675.1 Chloroflexota bacterium
ACTGCCGATGAGGGTGGGCGCACAATTGAAATTTAGCTGCATCTCTTTATTACTTTATGTATTTGCCTATGATAATAACCAGGTCTTTTTTCGCTTTGGGCGGGATCAGGCGGGGATCCGTAATTATAGCGTTTTCCAGGGCATGCCCGCACGCGCAATCCTTTTTGACCGGCAGGTTTATGATGGCGTGGCGCAGCGCCTTCTTGGCTACGCCTATGCTTTTCTTCAGGTTGGATATGACCATCTCCGCCGAAACTGTTTCACTCAGTTCGTTCCAGCAATCGTAGTCGGTAACAATTGCCATCATGCCGTAACATATCTCCGCTTCGCGGGCCAATTTGGCTTCGGGCAGGGCGGTCATCAGTATAATGTCGGCGCCCCACGACCTGTATAGCTCGGACTCCGCCCTGGTCGAAAACTGGGGGCCTTCCATTACGATAACGGTGCCGCCGTCGTGTGCGCGTGTGCCTGTCTTGTGCACTGCATCGTAAAGCACGTCGCTGAGCAAAGGACAGTAGGGATCGGCAAAGGCTATATGCCCGACGATACCGTTGCCGAAAAATGTATCGGGCCGCAGGAAGGTGCGGTCGATGATCTGGTCGGGTATGACGATATCCATGGGCTTGATTTTTTCCTTCAGGCTGCCCACCGTGGATATGGCGATAATATACTCCACCCCCAGCGATTTAAGGGCATATATGTTGGCTTTGGAAGGCAGTTCGGACGGGCTGATACGGTGGCCCACGCCGTGGCGGGGAAGAAAGGCGGCATGCACGCCCTCGATATTTCCCAGCTTGATCAGGTCGCTGGTATCGCCGAACGGCGTGCTTACGCGTACTTCCCTGACATGAGTCATCCCGTCCAGGTCGTAGAGTCCGCTGCCCCCGATGATGCCGACCCTGGCTTGATCCATTAGCTGCCCTCCTTGTGTAATTTGAGTATGCTGCGTTGATACGGCGGTTTAACTATACCCCTGTCGGTAATGATAGCATTAATATATCTGCCGGGCGTGATATCGAAGGCGGGATTTGCCGCGTGGACGCCGGCCGGCGCGATCTTAATTCCCCTGATCTGCAGGATCTCCCGCTCGTCGCGCTCTTCGATGCTGATTTGCGAGCCTGATTTAATCGTAAAATCGATGCTGCTTACCGGCGCCGCGATATAAAAAGGTATATGGTTTTCCCTGGCCAGCACAGCCAGTGAGTAGGTGCCGATCTTATTCGCGGTATCGCCGTTTAAGGCTATGCGGTCGGCGCCGGTTATCACGCAGTCTATTACCCGTTTGCTCATATAGAAGCCGGCCATGCTGTCGGTGATCAGTGTTACCGGGATATTCAATCTTTTCAGTTCCCAGGTGGTCAGCCGCGCCCCCTGCAGCAGCGGCCTGGTCTCGTCCGCGTAGACGCGTATCCTCTTGCCCTGTTCGACAGCCGCCTTGATTACGCCCAGGGCCGTCCCGTACCGCACGCCCGTGGCAAGCTGCCCCGTGTTGCAGTGTGTCAGGACGGTGAAGCCGTCGGCCAGCAAAGCCGCTCCGGCCCTGCTCAATTTAGCCATAGCCGTTTCTTCTTTCCGGTTAAAGGCTGCGGCCGTTTTGAGCAGCGCTGCTTTTATCCCGCTGACGGTAGCCGGCGGTTTGGCCGCCTCCCGCATGATGCCGATGGCATGAAACAGGTTGACCGCGGTCGGCCTGGCAGCGGCAAAGTCAGCGCATACCCTCTCGAGGCTATCCCTGAATTTGCGGGTACCGATTTCACGTATCAACATTGCGCCCAGGCAGATGCCGTAAGCGGCGGATATCCCGATAGCCGGTGCGCCGCGCACCCGCAGCTCCTTTATAGCTGAAATCACTTGACGGTAATCGGTGAGCTGTAAATATTTTTCAGCCAGCGGCAGTTCCGTCTGGTCGAGTATCTTGAGACGGTCACCCAGCCATTCTACAGGTTTCACGGCTTTTGCCTCCGCTGTGTTTGCCACTTTCCGCATAAATAAAGGGCAGCCTTAGGCTGCCCTTTATTATAACTAATCCGTGTGATTATTACTTTAGCGCTGCGGCTTTGGCCTGAGCCTTCTTCTTGCGTCTGACCAAGAAAATTATCACCAGAGCGATTATCCATACAGGTGAGAAGACCACTAACCAGATGAGGATGCCCAGGAGTAATTTGCCCAGAACGACTAAACCGTTGACGGCGGACTTGAATATCCCGGTAACATCCCAGGTGCTTTCACCGATGGGCTTGGAGTTTACCAGGGTGATTTCGATCAGCGACATATCGGAAGTGCGCTCTAAATACAGCATCCTCCCCTTCACCCGCTCAATATTGCCTCTCACGTTGGATAATTCACGTTGCACTTCCAGTATATCCGTAACCTTATCAGCTTTCTTCAGCAGTTCGAGATATTGAGCCTCGGTTGCCTGGTAATTTTTCAGTTGAGCATCGAGGTCCATGTATTGCTCGGTGACATCCTGGCTATTGGTAGTCTCATAGGTTACTTTAATAGCCAGTGCCCTTAGTTTTTGCAAGACATCGTTGAAACTGGCGGCCGGTATCCTGATCGATATAAAACCGCTGGGTGTCTCCTGGTCTGCGCGCTGGTTGGAGGAGACCACATAGCCTTTATACTGGCCGGCGATATCGGTTATATCAGCCTGCGATTTGCTTATATCGCTGACCTCCATTTTAATTGAGCCGGTCCTGACTATTTTACGGTCTGTTGTGGATGTCTCCCCGGCCCCTGTTGATACAGCCTTCGATGACAGGAAGGCATTGGGAGCAGGTGGAGCGGCCGGCGGTGAGCTGACTGTATTTGACTGACTGCAGGCAATTGAGGCCAGCAGTGCGGCCAGGGTAGCTATAAAGAGAATTGGTTTTACTGAGTATTTCATGACTACCTCCATATTTTGCGGTTTCATTGTTTATTTATCAACGGGATTTACTGTTTTTGGTAAATTCCAATCCGGTACAGTATTAGTCCGGTTATATTTATTATCGTCGCTATTATCGGTGGTACCGGTTTGATTGTTCTCGCCGCCTTGAGGGAGAGCGTTTTTCAAATCCGGCTTATTAAAGGGATGCGGGTCAACCGGCTTGAAGTTATTATTGAGCGGAGGTATGTATTTTGGCTTATCAGCAGGCGCTGCGGGTATTGTATTGGGCGTGAGGCCGGACGGCAAAGTCTGCCGGCTATTATCCAGATTAAGCTGCTGCTGCGCCCGTATATTAGCCTGCTTGGTACGTTGAATTACCTCCAGCAGAGCCGGTTTGGCGGAATCGGGTGCGTTGGCCAGCGCATTCTGCAATTCGGCCAGGCTTTTAGCGGTGGTGGCACTCATGGTGTTTTTCGCCCTGCTGATATTGGTTGCTGCCCGGGTTGCCGGTGGGAGCGGTTTGGGGGGAAGCGTGAAATTGCCCTGCTGTCCGCCGGGCGCAGCGGTAGTGTCTGCGCTCTGATCCGGGGGGTTAATGTCTGTTTTCAGGGGAGCAGTAGAGGTTGTTGATGGAGCTGTGGAAGTAGCGGCTGCCTCTCCTCCCGTTGCAGCGGAATTGGCCTCCTCATATTTGCTTATGAAATGCTCGGCCTGGTCGAGCTGATAATTCATATTGGCTGTAGTCGTCTCCATCTTATCGGTTTTACCCTGGTGCGCCATGGCAACGATCTCGCCCGCCCTTTTCTCCGCCAGGTGGGCGTATAGCTCGGCCTTGTCCACGTCTGAAAAGGCCAGAGTTACCTGCGCCTGTTCCACGGCTAATTTTACACCGTACAGGGGTTCATCCGGCAGGGAATCCGAAGAGGCTGCCACCGTTCCGCTGGACGCAATGACGAAGACCAGCAGGGCAGCCATGGATATCGCCAGGTTACGGCGCAGGTTAAAACCCGAGGGCCTGGACTGGACCGGCTGCCGGCTGACATAATCCTGGACTCCCTGCAAACGCACCCTTGCCCAGTATTTAAACTCCGGCCTCGGCTGCACGGGGTAGGCCCGCCGCTTGATATCGAAAGTGGTCCTGAGCATCATGTCCAATTCCGCAGCATATTCCGGGTAGCTGTTTAGGCAGCTATCTAAGCTTTCGCCGGCGGATAACCGCTCAAAACAATCGTTAAAAGCTTCTTCGATTTTAATAGGCATCGAATTTACCCGTGAGCAACTTTCTCAGTGAGGCCACTGCATTGAATTGCAGGGCCTTCACAGTGCCTTCGCTTTTTCCCAGCGCCAGGGCCACTTCAGATATCGACA
>JAPLHJ010000227.1 GCA_026389675.1 Chloroflexota bacterium
CCCGAAAAGGGCGTCTCGGCCCTTGAGGTTGTGATGACCACCCTGCCCGCCGGCGGCAAGTTCGGCGACGGCGAATACAGTGTTTCCTCAGGTTTGCACGGCGTGGGCGCTTCGGTCGTCAGCGCGCTGTCAGCCTGGATGCGGGCCGAAGTCAGGCGCAATGGCAAAATCTGGCGGCAGGATTACAAGGTCGGCATACGTCAGGACGATGTGAAAGCGGTAGGTAAGACCGACCAGACGGGCACCACGATCACTTTTATGGCCGACCCGGATATCTTCGGAGAGATCAGCTACGATTTTAACTTGCTCACAGAGCGCCTGCGGGAATTGGCCTTCCTCAACAAGGGCGTGGAGATAAGCCTCAAGGACGAGCGGAATGACCGCGAGGCCACCTATTTCTTCGAGGGCGGGATAGCCAGCCTGGTGCGACGCATCAACAAGAATCGCCAGGTGCTGGACAAATCCATCTATATCAGCGGCAGGGTAAACAGCACCGCCGTCGAGATCGCCATACAGTACAATGATGGCTATTCGGAGAACGTTACGGCCTTTGCCAACTGCGTCAACACCAAGGAAGGCGGCACACACATGACCGGGTTCCGCGCTGCGCTGACCCGCGTGCTGAACGACTACGCCCGCAAGAACAAGTACCTCAAGGATAATGACCCTAACCTATCAGGTGAAGATATCCGCGACGGCTTGACCGCCGTAATCAGCGTCAAGGTGGGGTCTCCCCAATTTGAAGGCCAGACCAAGGCCAAGCTGGGGAACCCGGAAGTGAAAGGACAGGTAGAGTCGGTGGCCAGCGACGGGCTGAACGAGTACCTGGAAAAGCACCCAGACGAGGGCAAATCGATAATCGACAAGTGCCTACTGGCAGCCAAGGCCCGTGAGGCAGCGCGCAAGGCGCGCGACCTCATCCTCAAAAAGACGGGGCTTGAGTTCGGCACGCTGCCAGGCAAGCTTGCCGACTGCGCCAGCAACAACCCGAAGGACTGCGAACTTTACATAGTGGAAGGCGATTCCGCAGGCGGTTCAGCCAAGCAGGGGCGCGACCGCAATTTCCAGGCCATCCTGCCCCTCAAAGGTAAAATACTCAACGTGGAGAAAGCGGCCAAGGACAAGATATTTGACCACGACGAGATCAGGGCGCTGATCACTGCACTGGGCACCGGCATCAGCGAGGCCTACGACTATTCCAAGCTGCGCTACCACCAGATAATCATCATGACTGATGCTGATGTGGACGGCGCGCATATCCGCACCCTTCTGCTGACATTCTTTTACCGGAACATGGCCGACCTGATACAAAACGGCCATCTCTTCATCGCCCAACCTCCTCTCTACAGGTTGTCAGCCGGCAAACAACAGCACTGGGTCTATTCCGACGCTGAGAAGGATGCCAAGATGGCCGGTATGAAGAACAGCAAGGTGGAAATCCAGCGCTATAAAGGTCTCGGTGAGATGAGTCCCGCACAACTCTGGGATACTACCATGAATCCCGCTACCCGTACACTTTTAAAAGTGCAGGTCGACGACGCTATGAAAGCCGATGAGATATTCCATATATTGATGGGCAGCGATGTCCCGCCGCGCAAATCCTTTATCCAGGCACATGCCCGCAGCGTCAAGAACCTGGATATTTAGCGGCGCTCCGCATCAGAAATCTTACCCGATATCAGGCTATATACAATTTGTGCCGGTTAATATATTCGCCGACAGCGTCGGGCACCAGGTAGCGCACCGATTGCCCGCCCGCAACTCTCTGCCTGATACCGGTTGAACTAACCCCCAGATAAGGTTCATCCAGGACCATTATCCTTTCACTAATGCCAGGCATAGACTTTTCCAACTTCGTTATATCGGGAGCCTGGAAGCCCGGACGGGGAAAGGCTACAACTGTGGCCATCCTGGAGATACGGTAAGGGGCCTTCCAGGCCGTCAGTTCGGCCATGCTATCCCAGCCCAAAAGCAGGAACAGTTGCGTATCGTAGCCAAGCTCACCCCACAGTTGTTCAAGCGTATCGACCGTATAGGTCGGGCCGGGACGTTCTACCTCGATAAGCGAAAGGCTGAAGGCTGGGTTTGACGATATGGCCAGCTTTACCATCGCCACCCTGTGCTCCGCGCCGCCAACCATATGTTCCGATTTCATCCAGGGGTTACCTGCCGGTATGAAGATCACCCGGTCGAGCGCAAGACGGGTCCTGGCTTCCTCGGCAACGATAAGGTGCGCCACATGGATGGGGTCAAAGGTGCCGCCCATAATCCCGACTTTCATATCAATCGCGCAGGTCCACCGGCTTCGGCCTGAAAACCATCTCCGGACCCATCTCCACAATCGATCTTTTTTTATGTTCACTTACAAGTTTATGTACAGCCGAGATCAGCTCAGAAACTCCCGTATTCAGCGCCGCGGAAATCTCATAAACCGGTAAACCCGTCTCTTCCAGCTTTTCTTTTACCGCAGCAAGCTCTACGGCGTCTTCAATCAGGTCTGTCTTATTAATTGCGATTATGCTGCTTTTCTCCGCCAGTTGCAGGTCAAATGCCTTTATTTCTTCCTTCAAACGGGCAAATTCCTCAACTATGCCGGGCGAGACTGCATCCAGCAGGTAAACCAGCACTGCCGCTCTTTCAGCATGGACCAGGAAGCTGTTGCCAAAACCCTTTCCCTGTCCCGACCCTTTAACTATAGCTGGCAGCTCTGCCCAGATGTATTTTTGTACGCCATCATCCACAACACCAAGAACAGGATACTTTGTTGTAAAGGGATAATCTGCAATCTGCGGACGGGCTGCAGACACGGCTGATAACAGTGTAGACTTGCCGCTGTTGGGATATCCCATGATGCAAACATCCGTTATCAGTTTCATCCTTAATGTTATGTCAAACTGTTCGCCTTCCTCACCTGGCTGGAATATCTCTGGAGCTTTACGGGTTGCAGTGGCATAATGCACATTGCCTTTTCCACCCCTTCCACCTTTCGCCACCTGCAACTTTTTCCCCTTGCCCTGCAGGTCCGCCACCAGTTGTTCCTCCCCGTCCTTCTTTACATAAGCCGCGGTCCCTACCGGCACTTTTATCAAAAGGTCTACCCCGTTAATGCCATGTTTCTTGTTAGTACCACCTTTTTCCCCGTTGCCGGCTTTAAAGATAAGCCTGTGTTTATATGCTGCAAGGTCCTGCATATCTGCGTCGGCGACCAGGTATATATCACCCCCCTTGCCTCCATCGCCACCATCCGGTCCTCCGAAGGGCAAGAACTTCTCACGCCTGAAACTGGCAAGCCCATTGCCTCCGTTACCGGCCCTTACCTTTATTTCTACATTATCAACAAACATATTTTATTTAACTATCTATAAATCTATATCTTTTGAATAGTGATATCATCATACTAATTATAAGCTGGTTGATGATGTGGATGATAGTTGTGGCGAGTACGATACCTGATTTTATACGTATTGGAGGATGTTTAAAGAGGGGAAGGAGTTATCAACAATGAGACGGGATTTTTGCACAAATTATCAGGCGCTTAATTTGATCCGCGAGATTTTAACAGCGACCGGATATCTTCAATGGATTTGCTGAGCCGAGAGTCCGTGGAAATAGCCGCCGTGATTTTTTCGCAACCGTGGATGACCGTTGAATGGTCCCTGTTACCGAGTATTTTGCCTATCTGTGACAGGTTTGTATGATTTTGCTGGCGCAGCAGGTACATAACAACATGGCGCGCCCGTGAAGTTTCCCGGTCCCTTTTCTTACCCGTTATGTCATCAGGTGACAGGGAATAGTAGTCCGCTACTGCGTTGATGATTTGATTGGCCGGGAAATAACCGCTGGTCTGTTTGGACACGGAAATCATATCGTTAAGCAACTTTCGGGCAGTGCTGAGGTCCATAGGTGAACTGTCCAACCGCGCATAGGAGGCCAGCCGTATGAGCGCGCCCTCAAGTTCCCTGACATTGCTGTGAAAACCGGTTGCCAGGAAGTTGAGGATGGATGAGTCGAAGCTGGCTTTCAACAGCCGCGATTTCGACTCGAGAATAGCCAGCCTTGTTTTATGGTCAGGGGCATACATGTCGGCTACCAGTCCGCCTTCCAGCCGGGAACGCAGGTGGACCTTGAGTGATTCGATATCTTTGGGAGGGCGGTCGCACGATATGACAACCTGACGGTTATCTTCCAGGAAGTCGTTGATTATGTGTAAAAAACTCTCCTGGGTCTGCATCTTGCCGCTGAAAAACTGGATATCATCCAGCAATAAGACACAGGCCTCGTTGAATTTACCGCGGAATTCCTCATTTTTGTTATTGCGGATAGACATAACGAACTCGTTGGTGAACTGCTCGGCACTCATGTAAATGGCGCATATTTCACGTGCCGCCAGCTCCTGGCCGATAGCGTGCAGCAGGTGGGTCTTGCCGATGCCGGTGCCGCCGTAAATGAAAAGAGGGTTAAATAACTCGCCGGGATTTCCCGAGATCTCCACCGCGGCCGTATAGGCGAGGCGGTTGCATTCACCTGAGACGAAAGTATTGAAAGTGTACCGGGAGTTCAGGGAGCTGCTTTTTCCCGACGGTTTTCGCATTTTCAGGCTGACGCCGCCGTCGGCGACCGGCAAAGGTTTTGACGCTGATACAGAAGAAGCGGACGCAAGTACCTGGAACGCGACCTCGATGTTCTGCCCGGTGATAGAGCAAAGTATCCTGCAGACCGTGGAAAGCAGCCGGCTCTTCAGCCATTCGGCGATGAAAGCGGTAGGAACAGCAACGGTGAAAACACCTTTAAGATAGGCTATTCCCCGCGAATCCCTCAGCCAGGTGTCATAATTGGCTTTACTAACCTGGAGTTGCAGCTCACCCAGAGCCGCCTCCCATATCTTATCAGCTTGCATTTGCCTCTTATCCGTATTATATTTTGTCGGCAGGTACCGTAAAAAGGGCAAAAACTTCCCCCATAGGAACGAAAAATGCCGACTTTTAGTTTAGGTTGCTTAAAAAAATCGGTCGCTGGGAACGTCTACCCGGTTTACCGTGGTACCCCTCCCGAAACATAGATAGATTACCACGGGGGTCTTCAGACCTGTCAATGGTTATTTTGACATAACGGCGAAAAACTTTAGTACTGATAGTATACGATGATAACCGTATTTATGGGCTCCCCCGATTTTGCACTGCCAGCCTTGCAATCACTTATGGCAAACCAGTATGACATAAGGGCTGTTTATACGCAGCCGGACAAACGCACGGGACGGGGCCGGCAGGTTATGGCCTGCCCGGTCAAGCGCTTTGCCGTAGCGCAGGGTATGCGGGTCATCCAGCCGGGGTCGTTTAAAGACCCCGTGGAGATCGAGTTGCTGGCCTCGTTGAAGCCGGACATAATCATTGTGGCAGCTTACGGCCGGATATTGCCCGCTGCGGTGCTGGAGATCCCGCGATATA
>JAPLHJ010000147.1 GCA_026389675.1 Chloroflexota bacterium
CGCCTCTTCATATTTAGCTTTGCTGAATTTATCATCTTCTTTTGAGCCGGACAGGGATAAAATGCGCCCCAGCAGACTGCCGCTGTACGTCATCACCAGCTTATTTATCTCGCGCCTGCCTGCCGACCCGTCCAGGCTGATGGCCCCGGCCCTCAATACTTCCCCGCCGTTTACTTTCACCTCGTACTCGCCGGGCCGGCCGTTTATTTCACATGTATTGTTGGCCAGGTCGAGGCGGCGCACGCTGCAGCCCATCCTTTCCAGCGTGAGGGATGCCATTTCCCCGGCTGCGGAGCGGCCCAGGAAAAGCGCCGACTGCCGGATGGGATAAGCGATGCTTCCCTGCGCATCGATGAGGCTGTTGCGCGATATCACGGCCTCGATCATTTTTTCCGCACTGGCCGTGGCCGCCGCCGGATCGTCGTGGTGAGCCCAGGCGCTCAACTCCCTTATGTTGACATAATCTATGGTAAATTCATCATTCCTGGCCAGGGCCTGATCGAGATATTTGCGGGTGAGTATGCGCCTGTCGTTACAGCTGTAGCAGGGCTGTTCGTAGTTGCAACAGCGGCAGGCGGCCACCACTGCCCGGTCCAAATCCTCCGCCCTGATCTCCCGCAATATTGCTGCTGCGCCGCTTTCGGTGCAGGCTTGTTCCACCTCGGCCACATGGCGCACATTCGTATTGGAGGAGAGGGTATTGAACAGGCGGATGAAGTCGATCACCGCGCTGTTGTTGCCGGTGCAGCGGCAGAGGAATACGCCGCGTTTTCCCCACGGCCTGGCTGGCTTTCCATTTTTTCCGGCAGGCTGAAGGACTGCCTGCGCCTCAGGTACGGCCGGTGCGAAGACAAGGCCCGAATCCTTGTTCAGCACGGTATTGATAACGGCGGCCATGCTTTTCACATCGTTTTCGCCGTTATGGGTAAAGTCATAAATGCCCCCGGCGTTGCCCGTCCGTGATAATTCGCTTTGCGGCGAGCCGTTATATATCTCGGAGGCGGGGAACTTCCAGATAATATCAGCCTCGATTTCCTGGCTTTGCCCTTCGCCTTCATGCCGGATGGCGCCCGCCTTGCACACCTTCACACACTCCATGCACTCGCTGCACAGGGCGCAGCTCAGGCACCTTCCCGCCTCTTCCGCAGCCTGCTGCGGCGACAGCCCCAGCGTGGTCTCCTCGTAAGTGTTTTTCCTGTTTTCCATATCGAGGTATGGCATCTCAACCCGCGCTGCGCTGGATGCCACGATTGAATCAAGGTCGACCTCGGCTATCTGCGGGGCATCTGTCTGGCGACCCTCCTGCATATCCCTGCCCGACAGGTACCTGTCGATCGATTCCGCTGCCCTGCGCCCGTCTGCCATGGCGTCCACGACATTATCCGGTCCCCTCATGCAATCGCCCCCGGCAAATATGCCGCTGACACTGGTCTCCAGGGTCAGAGGGTTGACCTTGATCGTTCCCGACCTCTTATCTATTTGCAGC
Organism: Chloroflexota bacterium; assembly: GCA_026389675.1. Classification (GTDB taxonomy): domain Bacteria; phylum Chloroflexota; class Dehalococcoidia; order GIF9; family UBA5629; genus CAIMUM01. The sequence goes on from JAPLHJ010000147.1 coordinate 1,487, forward strand.
CCTTCGATGTTGAGCTGGCTGGCGTTGGCGGACTGGCCGATGGCGATAATAATATGATCCGCATTGATGATGAAGTCCGTACCGGGGATAGGCTCCGGCCTGTGCCGTCCGTTGCGCATGACTTCATCGGTCAGCCGGGTGCGCTGGCAGCGTACGCTTGTCACCTTGCCGCCTTCGCCCAGTATCTCCACCGGGTAAGCGGAAAATTCCAGGGATACACCTTCTTCCAGCGCCTCTTCGATTTCGTCCTGGTTGGCCGTAAGCTCCTTCTGGATGGTCCAGCTGGCTATTTTCACATTGCCCTTGTTGGCGCGGATGGCTACCCTGGCCGAGTCGACGGCGGTGTTGCCGTCCCCGATAATAAGGATGTTGGATCCGACGAATGTGTCATCGGTCTGGTTGAGCAGGAGCAGGAAGGACATGCAGTCGATCACGCCTTCCAGGTCCTCGCCGGGTATGTTGAGCCTGTTGTTCTGCATGGCGCCGATGGCCAGGAAATAGGCCTTGTAGCTCCTCTCCCTCAGGTAGGCGAAATCGATGTCGCGGCCGACGGTGATGCCCGTCCTGATCTTGATGCCCATGTCAATCATGCGTTGTATCTCCCTTTCCCTGATCTCTCGGGACATCCTGAACCTGGGTATGCCGGTGGCCAGCATGCCGCCGTAGGTGCTGTGCGATTCGAAGATGGTCGGCTCGTAGCCTCGTTTTTTCAATTCCCAGGCAGCCATAAGACCGGCCGGGCCGCTGCCGATAATGGCGACCTTGCCCTTTGTGCCATCCTCAAGCAGGGACTTTTCGATAGGGCCGATGTTATCGTAGGTAAAGCGATGCAGCGCTCTGATCGAGAGCGGACTGTCCAGCTTCGAGCGGCTGCATTTCTCCTCGCAGGGGTGCTTGCAAAGGCGGCCCAGTATGCCGCCCAGCGGAGCGGTGCTGTTGATCAGGTCGTAGGCTTCAGCAATCTTGTTATTGGCCAGCAGGGCCACGAAGCCCTGCACGTTGATGCCCAGCGGGCAGGCTGCGCGGCAGGGAGCAATGGCGTTCTTTTCTATCTGCAGGGCCAGAGGCACCGATTTGCCGAGCGGGTAGGGCTTGTGCACAGCACGGTGGGTTACGCTCACCCCGTCCCGGGAGAAGGTCAGCCGGGTAGAGCAGTTTTCCTCGCATTTCTTGCAGCCCGTGCACAGCTCGTCGTTGATATAGCTTTGCTTATGGATGGTTTTGATGAGGTACGGCCCGCCGGCACGGTCAGCCGACGCGGACAACGTGTTATAGAAGAACTCGATGCGGGGGTGTTTGACCGCTTCGAGAACGGTGGACCAGAAATGCCGTTGCCCGGCTGTGTCGTTTCCGTTGTATGCGAAGGCGGGTGAGCTGGTAACGAATTTAACGTCCACGCCCACCTGTGCCAGGTATAAGGCCGCCTGCAATGCATCCAGCCCGTTTCCTATTACGGCGGCGCTCTTTGTATTACCCATGTCAGGCCAGTCCGTGCTGTTTCTTCGAATAGTTATAGCCGGTTTCAAAAGCCTTCATGTTGAAGGCCTCGCTGCCGGTGGGGATGAAGTCGACAACCGATTTTTCCAGCGCCTCGCGGCTGACCACGTCGCTGTGTGCTGAGAAGAAGCCCAGCATGATGATGTTGGCTACCACCGACCTGCCCATCTCCTGTGCGA
>JAPLHJ010000114.1 GCA_026389675.1 Chloroflexota bacterium
GCCTCCGAGGGCGACCGCTTCTCACACGTTGTCAACGATATCACCGAAAAGGTGCGCGCCTTAGGTCCCTTCACCGCCAAAGAGGAGTCGAAAGTTGCCTAAATTGCAGGTCGCGCTTTACTGGGCCGCCTCCTGCGGCGGTTGCGAGATCGCCACACTGGCCATCGGCGACAAGATACTCAAGCTGGCCGAGGCCGCCAACATCGTCTTCTGGCCGGTGGCCATCGACGCCAAGTATGCGGACGTCGAGAAGATGCCGGACCAGAGCATAGATGCCTGCCTCTTCAACGGCGCCATACGCAACTCCGAGAATGAGCACATGGCCAAACTGCTGCGGCAGAAATCCAAGATATTAATCGCCTATGGCTCCTGCGCCTACGAGGGCTGCATACCGGGGCTGGCCAATTTTTTCAACGCCGGGTCGATATTAGAAAACACCTACATCGATACCGCCTCCAGCGATAACAGCGGTAAAGTTATCCCCAGGACGAAGGTGACTGTCCCCGAGGGCGAACTCGAGATACCCGAGTTCTACAATACCGTTAAAACGCTGGCGCAGACAGTGGAGGTGGATTACTTCGTGCCAGGCTGCCCTCCCGAGGAAAGCACTACATGGACGGCGCTGGAAGCGCTAATCAGCGGCAAACTACCTACCAAGGGCACGGTTATCGCCCCTGCCGGCACCGCGGTCTGCAACGACTGCCCGCGCATCAAACATGAAAAGAAGATCAATGCCTTCCACAGGCCGTATGAAATTATCCCCGAACCTGACAAATGCCTGCTTGAACAGGGTTTGCTCTGCTGCGGGATGGCTACGCGCGGCGGCTGCGGCGCCCCCTGCCCACAGGCCAATATGCCCTGCACCGGATGCTATGGCCCGGTCGACGGCGTGCGCGACCAGGGCAGCCACATACTGACCGCCTGGGCCTCGATCATCGATTCCAACGATCCCGACGAGATAAAAAAGATACTCGACGGCATAGTCTACCCGGCCGGGTACGCCTACCGCTATAGCCTGCCCGACTCCATGCTCAGGCGCGCGAGGGTCAATCCATGATAAAGCTAACCATCGACCCCATTACCAGGCTGGAGGGGCACGGCAAGATAACCATCTTCCTTAACGACGACGGCAGCGTAGCCAACGTGTACCTGCAGATACCCGAGTTGCGCGGTTTCGAGAAGTTCTGCGAAGGCCGCCCGGTCGAGGATATGCCGCAGATAACACAGCGCATCTGCGGGGTCTGCCCCGAGGCGCACCACATGGCCGCCACCAAGGCGCTGGACGACATGTTCCACACCGAGCCTACCAGCACGGCCAAAAAGATACGCGAACTGCTCTACAGCGCCTTTTATGTCACCGACCACACCACGCATTTTTATATATTGGGCGGGCCGGATTTTATCATGGGCCCCGACGCCCCGGTCGCGCAGCGCAACATACTCGGCGTGATCGCCAAGGTCGGCATGGACCTGGCCGGGCAGGTGCTAAACACGCGCAAGGAGAACCACTGGATAATCCAGGCGGTCGGCGGAAGACAGATACACCCGGTCTTCGGGCTCCCGGGCGGCGTCAGCAAGCGTATCAGCGAGGAGGACAGGCAGAAGATTGAGGAGATCGCTAAACGCGATGTGGCCTTCGCGCAGCTATCGCTCAAGGTCTTCGGTGATATCGTGCTCAAGAACAAGGCCTACGTTGATATGATTGTGAGCGACGCTTTCACACACCAGACCTATTATATGGGACTGGTCGACGATAAGAACAAGGTCAATTTTTACGACGGTAAGGTCAGGGTGGTCGACCCGGCGGGCAAGGAGTTCGTCAAGTATTCCCCCCACGAATACCTCGATCATATCGCCGAGCATGTCGAGCCGTGGAGCTATACCAAGTTCCCCTTCCTTAAGAAGGTGGGCTGGAAGGGATTCGTGGACGGCAAGGACAGCGGCGTTTACCGCGCCACGCCTCTCTCGCGTCTCAACGCCGCCGACGGCATGGCCACGCCACTGGCCCAGGCTGAGTACGAGAAGATGTACTCAACCCTGGGAGGCAAACCTGTCCACCACACACTGGCCACACACTGGGCGCGCCTCATCGAGTTGCTCTACGCCGCCGAGAGGCTGCTGGAACTGGCCCAGGATAAGGAGATAACCGGTCCCAACATCAGGAATATCCCCACAGGTAAACCCACCGAGGGCGTTGGCATCGTGGAAGCGCCGCGCGGCACGCTGACCCATCATTATGTTGCAGACGAAAAAGGTTGTATAAAAAAATGCAACCTCATAGTGGGCACCACCAATAACCAGGCTGCGCTCTTTATGTCGGTCAAGAAGGCCGCCGAGCAGCTTATCAAGCCGGGCCAGGATATACCCGAATCACTGCTGAACCAGGTGGAGATGGCCTGGCGGCCCTACGACCCCTGCATGTCCTGCTCGACCCACACGTTGCCCGGCAGCATGCCGCTGGAGATAACGGTGGTGGACAGCGGCGGCAATACGGTCAGGCGACTCAGCCGCTGACCTTTTTAATTAAACACTTTTAACTGAATAGGTTTATTGCGCGAATCCGGCAAATACTTATGAACATATGTAAATATGCTGCATTGCCTGACATGGACCAAATAAAATAAGCTGAAGGAGTTGTGTATGCAAAACCGGGTGATTTCCAGGAAGGACCTGGCCAGCTTCGTCGATGACCTGATCAAGACGAAGTCGGCAGGGGAGGTCATTGGCATCAAGGCACAGGGCAACAAGTTCAATTTCGGCCCGCTGGCCAGCGCCGCCGAGCTTCGCCTTGATTACGACATATCCCTGCTGCCGCCCAAGAAGTACTTCTTCCCGCAGACGGAAACCGTGCTGAAGTACGAGGTAGACAAAACCCCGAAGGTCGAAGCGGTGGCCGCCGAAAAGCCGCTTTGCATTATCGGCGTGCATCCTTTCGATATCCGGGGCCTCCTGCTCTTTGACGCCGTCTACGGCGGCAAGGAGCCTGACCCCAACTATTTCCTCAAGAGGAACAACGCAGTTATCATCGGCGTAGACTGCCTGTCCCCCAACCCCAAGGCTTTCGCCGCCAGCATGGGCACCAACGTTACGGAAGAGGGCTTTGACCTGATGCTGACGGACCTGGGCGGCGACTATTTCGTCACGGTCGGCACGAGTAAGGGCCATAACCTCATCAACAAGGCCAAAACGAAGGAGGCGGGCGCCCCTGACCTGGAGAAACGCGACAAGGTGCGCAAGGAAGCGGAGAAAAAGTACCAGGTATCCCTCAAAATGAAGAAGGAGGATATCCCGGCGCTGTTAGACGCCACCTGGGAAAGCAAGGTATTCAAGGACAGGTCGGAGACATGCTTCAGCTGCGGCTCGTGCGTAATGGTCTGCCCCACCTGCGTATGTTTCGACGTGCAGGACGAGATGGCGCTCAGCCTGAAGGGCGGCGAACGCTACCGCCGCTGGGACGGCTGCATGCTCACCGAGTTCGCCAGCGTAGCCAGCGGCGAGAATTTCCGCGAGCATAAGGAGCAGCGCTTCCGCCACCGCATGTACCGCAAGGGCAAGTACCTGGTGGAAAGGTACAAGTACCTGGGTTGCGTGGGCTGCGGCCGCTGTGCCAGCGCCTGCCTGGCCGAGATCGCCAGCCCGGCTGAAACTTACAACCTGCTCAAGGAGGCAAAATAATGGTAATGCAGCTTACAGCCAAGCAATCCATTCACCTCCCGCGCACGGCTGAGCTGATCCGCGTGGAGAAGCTGAGCGACGGGGAGAAAGTATTCGAGTTTAAATTCGATGACGGCAAGGAGCTCGGCCAGAGGCCGGGCCAGTTCGTCGAGGTATCCATCTTCGGCGTGGGTGAAGCTCCCATTTCAGTTACCTCCTCGCCCACACACAAAGGCTCTTTTGAGCTGGCAGTGAGGGCCACGGGCAGCGTGACCGACAAGCTGCACACGCTGGAAAAGGGCGCCAAAGTGGGCATCAGGGGGCCTTTCGGCAACGGCTTCCCGATCGATACGCTCAAGGGCAAGGATATCCTCTTCGTGGCCGGCGGCATCGGCCTCTTCCCGCTGCGGCTCGCTGATCAATTACGTTATGGATAACCGCAAGGACTTCGGCGAGGTCAACACTCTATTCGGCTGCCGCTCCCCCCAGGAAAGGCTGTTCCTCGGGCAACTGGCCGAGTGGGACAAGAGCAAGGACATGTGCTTCCTTGAGACGGTGGACCGTGTGCCGGACGACTCCTGGCAGGGCAACGTGGGCGTGATAACCACGCTCTTCCCCAAGATATCGTTCAACCCGGCCACCACGTATGCGATCGTGGTGGGCCCGCCCATCATGTACCGCTTCGTCATCGCCGAGTGC
>JAPLHJ010000242.1 GCA_026389675.1 Chloroflexota bacterium
CCGGTGTTTAAACGCAATCCGCTGACGCTTGTGCGCGGAAAGGGGATGAAAGTCTGGGACGATACCGGTAAAGAGTACCTGGACTTCGTAGGCGGGCTGGCTGTGACAAGCCTGGGGCATTGCCATCCGGTGCTGGTTAATGCCGTCACCAAACAGGCCGCTACGCTTATACAGACATCCAACCTTTATTACACGGTACCACAGCTACAATTAGCGGAACTGCTGGTCAAAACGAGCTGCCTCGACCGCGTTTTCATCGGCAACAGCGGCGCGGAGGCTGTCGAGGGCGCCATGAAGCTGGCGCGCCGCTATGGCAAGATCAAGCGCGACGGCGCTTACGAGATAATCACCACCCACGAGTCGTTCCACAGACGAACGCTGGCTACCACGGCGGCCACGGGGCAAAATAAATTCCAGGAGCCTTATACGCCGCTGCCAACGGGTTTCGTCAATGTTCCATACAACGATATTGAGGCGATCAAACGGGCCACCACCAAACTGACCTGCGCGGTGATGCTGGAGCCCATCCAGGGCGAGGGCGGCGTAAACGTGCCAGATGACGATTACCTGGCTAAGGTCAGGTCATGGTGCGATGAGAAAGGCCTGCTGCTGATATTAGACGAGATACAGACGGGCATCGGCCGCACCGGCAGCCTGTACGCTTACCAGCAATACGGCGTCGAACCCGACATCATGACCATAGCCAAGGGCCTGGGTGGCGGTGTCCCCATCGGCGCCTTCTTAGCCAAGGAAGCCGCCTGCGTTTTCAAGCCGGGGGAGCATGGTTCAACATTCGGCGGCAACCCGCTGGATCCCCGAGCACGTTCAAAAGGCTGGCTCGTATTTATATAATGGCCTGCAAGACCTGGCAGGTAAATACGCTGCCATCACCGGTGTGCGGGGCAAAGGATTGCTGCTGGCAGTAGGTTTGAAGGACGAGATCGCCGGGGAACTGGTGCTGGGATGCATGGACAGGGGATTGCTGGTAAATAACGTCAAGCCGGACGCGCTGCGTCTGATTCCGCCATTAGTGGTAACCGAGAAGGACATCCGCAAAGCCCTGGATATACTCGATAAAGTGTTTAAAGAGAGGCAATAACATGGCAAAAAAAGGTAAAGAAAAGGTAGTACTGGCCTACAGCGGCGGACTGGATACTTCGGTAGCCATCAAGTGGCTGGCCGATAACTATAAGATGGACGTTATCACGCTTTGCGTCAATATCGGCGGCGTCAAGGACGTGGAAGGCATCAGGCAGAAGGCTTTGAAGCTGGGTGCGCTTAAATCCTTCGCTATCGATGCCAGGGACGAATTTATCGATGACTATGTTTTCAAGGCCATCAAGGCCGACGCGCTTTACGAGGGTCAATATCCGCTGGCGACGGCGCTGGGACGGCCCCTGATGGCCAAGTTGCTGGTTGACCTGGCGCACATGGAGGGCGCCTCGGCGGTAGCGCATGGTTCGACGGGCAAAGGCAACGACCAGGTAAGGTTCGACGTCAGTGTGCTGGCCCTCGGTCCCGAGCTTAAAATCATCGCGCCGGCCCGTGAATGGGGCATGACCCGCGATGAAACCCTTGAATATGCCCACAAGTACAAGATACCGGTGCCGGTCAAGGCATCCAGGCCATATTCCATCGATGAAAACCCCTGGGGCAGGAGCATCGAATGCGGTATCCTCGAGGATCCCTGGAAGGAGCCCCCGGAGGACATATATGAATGGACCAAGTCGCCTTCCGATGCCCCGGACAGGCCGGAGTATGTGGAGATAGGCTTTGAAGCAGGCGTACCGGTAAGCCTGAACGGCAAGGTAATGGAAGGGCTGGCGCTGATTGAGAAGCTGAACGTGATGGCCGGACGCAACGGTATAGGCAGGATCGACCACTTAGAAAGCAGGCTGGTCGGTATTAAATCGCGGGAGAACTACGAAGCGCCCGCCGCGACTGTGATACTCAAGTCACACCTGGCACTGGAAGCAATGACCATGGCGCGGCACCAGTTAAGGTTCAAGGAGAGAGTTGCCCAGGAATACTCGGACATTATCTACAACGGGCTGTGGTTTTCGGCCCACAGGGAGGACCTCGACGGGTATATCGACAGCTCGCAGCGGTACGTTACCGGCACAGTCAGGGTGAAGATGCACAAGGGCAACTGCGTTATCGTGGGGCGCAAATCGCCCCATTCTTTGTACAACTTCCATCTGGCGACATACGACCGGGGAGACCTCTTCGACCAGAGCGATTCAGCGGCCTTTATCCGCATCTGGGCCCTGCCGTTGAAGATCCAGGCCCAGGCGCAACTGATAACTTTCAAGCCGGCCAAAGGCGGCAAGAAAGGCCGGAGTAAATAATTATGCCGCAGGGTGAGTCAGGATGGGAGTAAAAAAAGAGGCAAGGTTAAGGGGCAGGTTCAAAGAAGATATAGACGCCGCCGTCCAGCGTTTCGTGGCTTCTGTGCCCTTCGATTGGCGGCTGTACAGGCACGATATCGAGGGCAGCGCCGTGCATGCCGAGATGCTGGCCAAGCAGAAAATCATCTCCCGCAAGGAGTTTGAAAAGATCAAAGCCGGCCTGCAGGATATCCTTGCGGAGATAGACAGCGGAAAGTTCAAGTTCAAGCTGGAACTCGAGGATGTCCACATGAATATCGAGAGCCGGCTTTTTGAGCTGATCGGCGACACCGCGGGCAAACTGCATACAGCCAGGTCACGCAATGACCAGGTGGCTCTGGATATGAGATTATTTGCCAGGGAGGCTACGGGGAGGGTCATCCAGGCTTTGCAGGCGTTGAATACCCGGCTGGTGGAGATGGCGGCAAAGAACATTAAAGTGGTGATGCCCGGCTATACCCATATGCAGCAGGCGCAGCCGGTGCTGTTCTCCCATTACTTAATGGCCTATTTCGAGATGTTCAGCAGGGATATCGCCAGGTTTGAAAGCTGCCGCGAGAGGATTAACGTACTGCCGCTGGGAAGCGGTGCGCTGGCGGGCCTGCCATATCCGGTGGACCGGGAGTTCGTGGCAAAAAGGCTGGGGTTTGACTCTGTCAGCGCCAACAGCATGGACGCCGTCTCCGACCGCGATTTCATACTGGAGTTTGAATCCTCCGCCGCCATCGCCATGATGCATGTATCCAGGATGGCGGAAGACGTCATCACCTGGTCAACCATGGAGTTCGCTTTCGTGGAGGTCGGCGATGCCTATGCCACCAGCAGCAGCATCATGCCCCAGAAGAAAAACCCGGATACGGCTGAGCTTGTCAGGGCCAAGACCGGCCGGGTGTACGGGCACCTGCTGGGCATGTTGACCGTTATGAAAGGTTTGCCGCAGGCGTATAACCGCGACCTGCAGGAGGATAAAGAAGGGTTCTTCGATACCTTTGACACACTTGTTTACTGCGTAGAGATAATGGCCGGGCTGATGGCGTCGCTTAAGATTAACGCGGCGCGTATGAAGTATTCGATGCTGAGCTACATCCTGGCGACCGACGTGGCCGATTACCTGGTGAATAAAGGGTTGTCGTTCCGTGAGGCGCACGCTGTGGTCAGCCGGTTGGTTTCCTATGCCATCGATAACAATAAAGAGTTAAATGAACTGGAGATAAAAGAATACAAAGAGTTCTCAGACCGTTTCGAAGTTGACGTGCGCAATATAACACTGCAAAAATCTGTTGAAGCAAGGACTTCGCAGGGTGGGACTGCCACTGTCGAAGTGAAGAAGAGCATTGAAAAGGCAAAGGAAATCACCGGGGGCTATTAAACCGGGTGGTATTAAGATCGCCCCCTCGATCTTAGCCGCGGATTTTAGCTGTCTCGGCCGGCAGGTCAGGGAGGCGGTCAAAGCGGGCGCTGATTACATTCACGTGGATGTGATGGACGGCCATTTCGTGCCCAATATATCCATTGGTCTTC
>JAPLHJ010000073.1 GCA_026389675.1 Chloroflexota bacterium
ATGCGCAAGCTGTACGTCGATTTCACACTGGCCTGGCGCAACCTTCCCAAGCCGACCATCGCCATGGTACACGGTTACTGTATCTTCGGTGGCTGGATGCTGGCTTCCGCTATGGACGTGGTTTTCTCTGCCGCGGACTCGCTGTTCCTGCCCGGCTTCGTTGAATATTTCTCCGCGCCATGGGATATAGGGCCCCGCCGGGCAAAGGAAATCCTCTTTGAACACCGTTTTATGACAGCCAGAGAAGCCTTCGATTACGGATTTGTAAACCGCATCTTTTCGGCGGAAGCTTTGGAAGAGGAGACTATGGCTTATGCCGGCAGGGTAGCGGATAATTACCTGGCTAACCCTTCCTGGGTTCGCTACTGCAAATTCTCCATAAATCAAATGGATGAGGCCGCAGGCCTGGATGCGGGTATCAAATCAGCGTTTAATAATTTCTGTCTGATGTCCACATCTTACGGCAGCGCTCTATCCTCTACCGATGAGGGAGGCTTCGCCAGGACAAAGGTGGCCAGGAAGAATCTGGAACTCTCCCTTCCCTGGCTAACCTGGGCAAACCTGGCTTAAAGGAAAGTAACGGGAGATACAAAGAGTACTATGGAAGCCAACTGGAAGTCATCGCCGTTCCTCTCACTGGCCGCGCTGGTCGGGATAACCGCTGTCTGGGGTTACACATTCCTCATTGTACAGTCCGCCGTTGAGCGTATGCCGGTTATGGACTTTATGGCCTGGCGCTTTAGCGCCGCCGCCCTTGTTATGCTTGCGCTGCGGCCAACCTGCCTTCGTGGTATTACGAGGCTCGAATTGCTGCGCGGGGCCGGCCTGGGCATTATTCTTGGTCTTGGTTATATCGCCCAGACATATGGCTTGCTATATGCGTCGGCGGCAGTCTCCGGCTTCATCACCGGCATGTTCGTTGTGCTTACGCCAGTGATGGCCTGGTTATTACTGCGTCATAAAACCGACCGCAATACCTGGCTTTTGGTTGCCCTGGCCACAATTGGCGTAGCAGTTCTCAGCCTCAACGGCTGGTCCGTGGGCATCGGAGAATTGCTCACGCTCGGGTGCGCCATACTTTTTGCCATACATATAGTCGGCCTGGGGGAATGGTCACCACAGTACGATCCTTATACTTTTGCGTTTCTGCAGATTTCAACCGTCGCAGTGATCTCCATCATCGCTGCCGTCCCGGGTGGAATTTCCGTACCCCCTGGCATCGAAGTCTGGCAAACTATCGGCATCACGGCAGTATTCGCCACTGCGCTGGCCTTTATCGTGCAGACCTGGGCACAATCGCTCGTCTCGCCGACGCGGGCCGCCATCGTGATGACTATGGAGCCAGTATTTGCCGGGATATTCGCCGTGGTAATCGGCGGGAACCAGTTGACCTGGAGGGCCCTGCTGGGTGGAGCCTGCATCGTGACAGCAATGCTTATCATCAACCTGAAATCAGCAGGCGGAAATGCTCAAACGGGTTAGAATTATAGAAGGATGTCCTCAAGTATCTCGGCCACACTTACAACGCATGGCGCGCATATCTTGTGCAGCAGGTCTTTCTCTTTGTACAGTTTCTGACCCTCGTCAGTGGTCAATTCACATTCGCCAACCAGCTTACGGCAGATAAAAGTCCCGTGTTTTTCAGAGAAACGGTCCATCAGTGCCCGCACCTTTACATAGGCCAGGTCCATGATCTTACGTTCATCGTTTTCACCCCTACCGTACTTAAAACCAATGACCATTATCCCGCCTGTTACAGCCCCGCAGACTTCCTGCCTGCGCCCCATGCCAGCTCCAAACCCGCAGGCAACTTTTAGAGCAAGGTTTTTATCAATCCCCAAGATATCTGAGAAGGCATAGACAATTGACTGAGCACAGTTATACCCGCTGAAAAACTTGGCAATAGCTGTATCACCTCTTGTACTCATATTTCATTCCCCATCCATAACAAATATTGCAATTATCCTTGTATCTCAAGTATTTGCCTGGTACCTTGCCTTGATTCTTTCCTCCCGTACCTCCAAAGGCACAAGGGATAGGAAGCTAAATCAAACTGGTAGGCCTAAGTGTACAATAAACAGAACCTTTTTACTATCCATTAGCCTAGCTAATTATTAAACATCTCTCAATTACACATTCCAGGCTTTTGGTGGAGCTGAATATATGATAGAAAGAATGCCAATATGTGGAGAACTATAGTTGACCAGTAGACCGTACCGGATAAAAGCAAGAACTTTTTCGAAAGACTTTAAGTATCTTTAGTTCTTGCACATCTTACATCTTTGCTGAGATATTGCCTTTCTGTGCGCGCTCACATAGCGTCAGAATTACCTTTTCCACGAGCGCTTTAGCCACTTGAACTTTGTATTTGTTTTTTGCTAAGGGTAGAGTATGCTTTACCGCTATATTACCAGCAGTCGCCGCCGACTTTTTATTCAAATTTTCCCCTTTCAGAAAGTCTTCGACATCTTTTATCCTCAGTGGGACAGGAGCTACAGCTCCTAAGGCTATTCTGACTGCATCCACCCTGTTCCCATTCACGTTCAAAAGGGTAGCCACACTTACCACCGGGAAGTCATGCGAGTTCCTTAGCGCAAATTTGATGAAATCTTGCTGGCTGCCCAATGCAGGTTTGGGTATCTGTATTTCTACTACAAATTCACCTTCTTCGAGTTGGCTGGTTTTCATAGTCCCGGCAGAAAAAAAGTCCTCTGCGGTTAGAATGCGTTTCGTAGTCCTTATTTTTGCTCCCAGTGCTATTAAAGCAGGAGCTATATCAGAGGCGTTGACAGCCACGCAGCCACAGTTGAAACAACGTTTGGCCTCATTCTCCATTTCACTGAGATTGAAGCCGACAGTATCCTCTATATCAATGCGCCTGCGAGATACGGGCAATATAGCAGTTTTACCTCTATCCATTTTGACCAGGCAATCTGAGCTGAATTTTTGCATAGTTACTTTTTGAATCTTTGTAGGTATTCGCCTCTTCATCAGGTATAAATCAATTGAAGCCGCTGCCCTTCTTCCGGCGGCAATAGCCTGAATTACCGATGCAGGTCCCGTGGCGACATCCCCACCTGCAAAAACACCAGCAGCATTTGTCTCTTGTGTATCCTGATCGACCGTTATCAAACCGCGCTCCGTTTTGAGCGCCGAGCCGATAAATGATAAATCCGCTCGCTGTCCGATAGCCATTATGATTGCATCGGCATTTACCCTGGTCCTGTTAGCTTTGTTAAAAGCTGGTGCGAAGCAACCCTTAGCGTCAAATACTGACGTGCAGCGTACAAGTTGCATGCCTTGAATATGATCATTTTCCTGGAGTATTTGATAGGGCCCCCATGATGGCATGAGATGAATTCCCTCGGCTAAGGCTTGCTCGATCTCTGAAGCGATAGCGGGCATCTCTTCACGGCATTCCAGGCATGCCATGGTGACGTCTGCTGCGCCTAACCGTTTTGCCGTAATAGCGACGTCAACCGCAACATTTCCACCTCCAATAACCAATACCTTTTTACCCGGCGCCTTGCTCAAGCCTGAGTTCACTTTTGTAAGCCAATCCAGCCCTGATATCAGCAGTCTTTCATCCTTAATGCCCAATGACCTCTGACCCCATCCTCCGGTTGCCAGGAATATCGCATCAAAATCTTTTCTAATATCTTCCAATGTTACATCTTTGCCGATATCAATTTGAAGTCTGAATTTAATACCTGTGCTTTGCAGAGCTTTTACCTGTCTACGTACCAGGCCTTTAGGCAGGCGGTAAGCCGGTATCGCATACATCAGCATGCCGCCTGCTTCTTTCTGTTTATCGAAGACCGTAACTGAGTAGCCCGACTGTCTAAGGTAATATGCCGCAGCCAGGCCAGCCGGCCCCGCTCCTGCCACCGCTACCTTTTTTCTATTTTCTTTTTGGGGCGGACGCATTATCGACTCTACATTATCCAGAATGTAGTCGCCTATATATCGCTCAATATTTCTTATAGATACGGCCTCATCAAATTCGCTGCGGTTGCATTTTGTCTCGCATAAATGCGGACATACCCGGCCAGTTATAGCTGGGATCGGATTAAACGCAAGCAGTATTTCCGCCGCCTTATCTATTTTCTTATCTCTGATAAGGCTAAAATACGAGGGTACATCGACCTTCCCCGGGCACTCCGCCGAGCAAGGGGTTGTCGCCATTCTTGCTGCGCCAAAGATGGAATGGTAGCGGTTCTCCCCGGTTAAAGCATTACAAGTCCGGCCGCCCTTTCTCAGACAGTGGAATGTGCACTCCGGATTGCGATAATACCAGCACCTTGGTTCCTGGCAGATATTGCCAGCGATCGTCCCCATGTTTCTGACGTGAGGCGTAGCAACACTGTGCGCTGCCATCGACAATAACTTGTATTTCTTCTTTACGATTTCACTTTTTTCGATGGCATGCAACCGGGTCAGCGCCCCTATCCTCAGTCCAAGATTATCTTCCTTGATATAGTCCAGTCCTGGGATGGTCTTGATGTTAACCACTAACTCGGGGTATTCGGGACGTATATTATCCTTTAGTACTCCCAGCAAGTCAGTGCCACCTGCAATTGCGACTGCTTTCGTTCCATACTTGCCCAGCAAATTGCTTGCTTCTTCAAGGGAAGTGACATTCTGATGTTTAAACGATCTTAAAGCAGCCATTTTATTTAAATCCTTCCCAGTGCTTTTAATATTTTGTCCGGGGTAATTGGAATGTCATCTATCCTTACACCAATTGCGTTATAAATGGCATTTGCAATCGCACGGGGCCCGCAGGTCACCACCCCTTCTCCAATTCCACAGGCTCCATATTCTCCGGCCCCCTTCCATACCTCAAAAAGTACGGGCTCCACCTTCGGCATGTCTGCTATTGTCGGTATCTTGTATTCCACCCAGTTGAAATCAAGCGGTACACCCGTTTTTTCATCATAGACTATTTCCTCAAATAGCGACTCGCCGACAGTCATACATTGGCCTCCGCACTGCTGCGCTTCAGCCCCGGAGGCAAACATGACCGTACCGCAATCATTAAGGATGATCATCCTGAGCACTTGCGTTTGCCCGGTGGCAGTATCCACTTCGACCTCAGCAAACGTAGCTTGATATGGCACGCCCGTTTTCCTGGTATGAGGCCTGCTGCTGGCCATGGCTACAATCGGCACCAGGTCCCCCTTTTGCAAGAGTTTTTTAACTGTAATCGATTTTTTCACCTGTCCCTTCAAGCATACCAGTCCGTCCTCGATTACAATTTGGTCCGGTCTGACCTTGAAGTGCTTTGCTGCCAGCTTCATGACCTCTTCCCTGATTTTAGCTGCAGCCTCCAATAGCACTTCTGACTGCAGATAAGAAACGGCGCTATCGGTCTGTACGGTATCTTTGAGGCCGCTGTCCGTGTCCACAGTCGACGCCCACCTGATATCCTCAGGCTTTACACCTATAAAACTCAAAGCTTCTGCGCAGCCCAGTACGTTGCAGGTATTGGAACCCGGTCCGCATTCCACTGTAGGGGCAAGCAGCACCACGGTGCCATCGGGATTGAGTTTGATTCCTGCCTGGATTGTACCGCGCCGTTGCTCCTGCCAGGCGGCATGCCAACCCGGATGAAAAGAGAATCCAATTCCCCGTTTCTTCGAGCCGTCATAGGTACGCCCTATGCCCGGCTTATGCCGCTTTTCCCAACCAATCCTCCTGGCGCCTTCATGCAAAACAGCTTCCAGGCTCTTATCCGGTAACTTCTCCCATTTGTGCCCAAAATTCTTTAATGCTAACTCTATAGGATCGATGTCGAGCTTCTCAGCCAGTGCGTCAACTGCCAAACCAAATATCAGGTTGAACTGGTTATTACCTACACCTCTCATCATGCAACCGGGGATTTTGTTGGTATAGACTGCGTAAGATTCCATTTTTACATTGGGTATATGTGCGAATGAGACCTCCACAATCTCCTGCGGAACAAACTTTGTGGCAAAACATGTGTGGTCAGCATAGGCACCTGCGTTCCCGATGGATTTAAAATAGCTTGAACTAATGGTGCCGTCTTTCGCGGACCCCATCTTGCAAGTATATATTATGGGTTGACGCGTATTGTGGAAACTTTCTCGCCGCGTATGTTTGAACTTCACGGGGCTCCCTGTCCGCTTCGCCAGCAAGGCAGTGTAAATAAAGAAAGGATCTTCTCCGGTATCTCCCCTCCCAAATTGACCACCGACAAACGGGCTGATCACTCTTACTTTGTTCTGCGGGATCTCCAGCATTTCACTGAGAAACATTCGAGTTTGATCAGCTTCGTATGAATTCGACCATACAGTAAGCTGGTCGTCTTTCCATGAAGCCAGGCAACACCAATTGTCCAGGGAGCACTGTGTGGCATTATGGTAAATTGCCTTAACTTCGATGTTTATATCTGCTTCAGTGAACCCTCTTTCCACATCTCCTATATTCACAAAGACATCTGCGCCACCGATCGGTTCAGCCGGTAAAATATTGCTTTGTGAAATCTCAGGATGTATTACCGGTGCTCCCGGCTGCATAGACTCTAAAGGATCAAGCACAAAGGGCAATACTTCCCATTCGACTTTGATTAATCTCAATGCTTCTTCGCCGATGCGTTCACTTTTGGCTGCTACTACGGCACCTACTTCGTCACCCACCCAGTATGCATGGCTGCCAAGTATCCTCCTGTCTCGCAACTTCTTCCACATCATGCGTTCATAACTTACCGTATCCACTCCATCCGTCCAACCGGCGTTCATTGGTTTTAATGAGACTATTTCAGGGTCCTTATAGGTCAGTATGGCCTCAACGCCTGGCAGCTTCTCAGCTTTGCTTATGTCAATATTTTTGATGACTGCATGCGGATAAGGGCTGTGGAGCGCTTTGGCATAAAGTATGTCTGGCAGACGGCACTTTAATGTCATGTCATCTATAAACTCTGCCCGGCCGCTGGCTTTCTCCCAGCCATCAATCCGGGGACGATAAGTCCCCAGGTATTTACGGGTTACACGGCGTTTAAACTGAGTGCTCATGGTTTACTCTCTTGCCTGGATATTTTTTCCGCGGCGTGCTCGACCGACTTTGCGATTGCAGCATAACAACCGCAACGGCAGATATTGCCTGAAAGTGCATCTTTTATCTCTTGTGCTGTCGGGTTCGGGTTTTCATTAAGAAAAGCTTTAACTGTCATTACAAATCCAGGTGTACAGTAACCGCATTGCATGGCGGTGCCGTAGCCTGGTTCGCTTTGTTCGGCGAAGGCTGCTATAACAGGGTCATTCTTGGGTAAACCCTCAATGGTTAAAATATCCTGGCCATCTGCATCAACCGCGAGCGTCATACAAGAGAGAACAGCTTCTCCATTCAGTATTACTGTACACGCTCCACAGGCACCGTCATCGCAGGCTACTTTCAGCCCGCTGAGCCCCAATTTTTCACGCAGTAAATATGCTAAGGTATCAGCCTCTTCAATATCGTGGCCAACATAAAATTTATGCCATACATCATTGACCTTAAGCCTTATAATACGATCTTCAGCGGACACGCGGGCATCTTTACAGGGCTGTTGCAGAGTCATACTTCACCTCCTATGCTATTTGACTTACCTTAAAATTGGCAACTATTGTCTGACGAATCTTCTTTTACGGGCTCACTATGCTTTAACCTAATAAAGGGGTATTGATTTGCTGCCTCTAGATCCAATCACCAAAATCTGAGTCACAGACACTTAGCTAATAATAAACAACAATCTTGATAACGTGACCAATGGATTTTACCAGCATACTCCACTAAATTCATCATTTCAATAGCTCAACTCTATTTAACTTGCCATGCAGAAGATACAAGAATATTGCAGAGGAGAGGCAAACCTTGGGAAATGTTCTTAGCAGGATCAAAACAAGCGCTAAAAGCGATAGATGTTCAGGTAATGACGTCGCCACAAAAGGTTAAAATTCGGGTTGCAGTAGCTTTAGAATTTACTACCATTGAACAAACATTGGTATGTCAGCGTGGACTAAAAGCATAGAATAAACGCCGAATATTTAAGTGCTAGTATAAGCAACCACTCATTAGCAAAACGGGCATCTGGTGGGTGCCGTCGCCACGCTGGCCCTAATGTAAATCTTCCCATGTACCTCACACCGTATCGCATAGCCAACGCAACTGACCGTTATGCCCTTGCCCTTGCCATTGCTCTTGGCAGGAACTTTAGCAGGCGTCTGTTCGTACTTGTAGCTGCAGTTCGGGCATCGTGTAGCATCGGGAGGCACAGGGCATCCACATTCCGGGCACTTTAAGTCGATCATCATATCCCCCTATTAATTACATTAAGCAGATAAGGCAATCCCATTACTCTTTGATGATACTAAGCTGATTGTGGCATGCTGTAAGCAATTGCTGGAGCGCCGGGATTAACTTCCTCGTATTAAACAGGAGTTCGGAAACTGTCCAGAATGGCCGGGTTAAAAATAATTTACATAACATTCGGCATATGTTAGTATCAAAAAGGGAGGTTAGGGATATGAAGACTATCTACAAGGTTATCATAGCTGCTGCGATAGCCGTGGTTGCAGGCGCTGCCATCGGCTTTGTCACCGTAAACCCCGTTGCCAATCTGGTCACCAGTGGGAGCAACATCAAGAACGGACCCTGGTCAACCAACCTGGCCTATGGCAGCAGCGGTGCAAATCCCTATATCAAAGCCTGGGTCGCTGAAAACGGGCTTATGGCAGTGAGCGCATCCTTAAGCATTTACCTGGACGCTTACACTGATGACAGCGGGCAGCCGCTGGCGGCCAACTGTGACTATGTGATACAGGGCCCGGCGCTCAATGCAGGATACTGGAACATCACCGTTTACAATGAGAATGGCTTCCTGATAGCCAACGACCAGAACCGCTTTTCGTACAGTTCTACCAATATCAAATTTGAGCCTGACGGCAGTTTCAAAATATACCTGTCGAAGACCCCGAAGCAGGGGAACTGGCTGCCGGCCGGCAACGCCAAAACGCTGAATGTGTACCTCCGCCTGCATGACTCCGGGACTGCTTACTCGAATGCCAATGCACTGAAGGCAACGCAGCTGCCGCACATCGTCAAGGAGGGCTGCCAACAATGAAGAAATGGATACCGTGGATAGGATGGACGCTTTTAGCCGTCATCGTTGTGGCTGTCATTGTAAACCTGATCGTCGCGGTCAGTATTCCCACCTCTATAATGGAAGCAACAATTACCAAGAAGTTCAACTTTCCCAGCAACCAGTGGGTTTTCCAACCACCGATTACAGACAAGAGTACAGATGTGATCAGGCCAGCGCCTGATGATATCTATTCACTCTGTGTCTACGACGTAAGCCAGCATCCGCTTCAAGTGACATCTACGACAACTGAGTATTGGACCATCTCCGCTTTTGCTATGAATACGGATAATTTCTTTAACCTTACTAGTTCGCAGGCGAAGACGAACCCGGTTGAAGTAGTATTCGTTTCCAGGGGAATGACATACCAGGACCCGACGGGAAAGGCACAAGTCGTAACAACGCCGAGCGACAAAGGCATACTCATGATCACGATGGTTATCCCCAATCAGGATGCTTTGCCAAGTATTTTGCAGGCTCAGAAGCAGACTACAGCCGAACTGGTTAAGTAGCGGCAATGCCTGAAAAAATGAAAATCCGTATTGCGGTATCGCTAGAATTTATTACCATTGAACAAACATCGGGATGTTTATCCGGACATGCGTACGATTACTATGTACCGTTTGTAATTACAATCTAACTTTGTGGTTTGCAGAGCAAAGCTAATATTGGGTGTGAATGAGAAAGGCCAGGGCGGAATAGCCCTGGCCTCATGGTTTATAATCTACTATAGACTCAATATCCCCGTTGTCTTCTCCTCAGTATGAGCAAGAGTCCTATTACGAAGGCAATTCCAAGCAGCGCACCGCTTATATAGAGAATTGTGTTAGGGTCTGCCAACTCATCAACTGTAAAACTGCCGGCGCTGACACCGCCAACGTAAACTGAATATGTGCCGGGCTGGTTCCGGCTAATGTTGAAGCTGACGGGCAGTGTGCTCCCACTGTTAACCGTCACTCCCTGGCTGGCTTCCTCCCGGCCGTTGACATACAGCTTCACATTCAATGCGCCATTGACCGTACTCTTATTAACAAGAGTCGCATCGACAATCACAGGCGCGCCCGGGGTAACCTTTGAAATTGACAGCGAGGCACTTTGCACTACCACGTTGGGAAGTGCTACAGCTGCTGCCAGCGGTGGTGGAATATAAGGCGAGGATGAAGGAGGCCTTGTATGTATGACTTCCGGAGCCGTTGAAGTTACTGCCGGAGTTGCTGGAGTTACTACTGTTGGAGCTACTACCGGAGTTGCCGGCGCACCCGGGTCAGTTATTGTGCCATCAGCGTGGCCATCGGCATCTTCCGGACCACCATCTCTTAAAGTGAGTGTGAGCACATTATCGCCATCATTATCGCCAAGCATAGATGTGATATCCATCCATTGTCCGTTGATGCATTTCCAGTACTTGGTGTCTGCGGGCATGTTGGAAGGGAGCGTGATGGTCAGGATCACTGTTGAACCTGGAGTAAGATTGGAGATGGTGAACGAAAAGAAGCCTTGCGGGAAGCTATAGCCTGCCAGGGCGCCACATTCCGGTGTGATCAATGCTCTCAGGTTATTAATAGAGCCGCCGCTGGTGGTAAAGGTGGCGACGCCGGTGCCCGTGGCAGTATTGACAGTCTGAGTTTGCTGGCCTGCCCTGTTAACAGTAAATCCGTCGTTCAGAGTGTTGGTTCCCCAGGGTGTGGTTACCGTTACATCCCTGGTACCGGGTGAAGCGTAGGATGAGATAGTAATATTTGCGGTTATCTGATTGTCGTTATCTACCGTGCGGCTATTAACTGAGACATAACTGCCTAGGGCGCCAAACGTCACAGAAGTTGCTCCGGTGAAATTGTTGCCCGTTATGATAACATCCAGCGTCTGACCCTGTATGCCTGAGTTGGGGTTGACTGAGGTAACGGTGGGTGGTAGTATCCTCTGAAGTTCGTAGGCGCCAATGTCATAGCCGTTTAGCATGGGCCGCGGAAAGCCGACGCCGCGCTGGTCGGTGTCCGGGCCGCCGACGGCAACATTGAATGCCGGGCTGGCAATGGTAATAGCCTGAGTGAATGTGGGACCACCGTTATCCTGCAAAAGGCCGAGGAGCGGGTTAGTATTAATCATGTCCCCATCCGCAAAGTTAAGAAAATAGCAGGTGTTATCGCTGGAGATGTTGTGCCCCGACGTGATGACTGATCCCGCGAAATTGTAGCCGTTTTCAGGAACGTTTTGGGCAACAATCGTATTCTCGAAGGTCGCGACAGGTGTAAATTCCGGGTCCGGGTTATTGGCGCATGGTAACCATTTGTTTGCGAAGCCACCTCCGTGGGGATACGGATTCGCAGACACAGTGTTATTATCTATAGTTACATTCAAAAAGTTGGCATTCCCCCCGTTGTATATACCACCACCCAGCGGTGGCGGCGGCAGCACAGGAGCTCCATAGGGTACACCGGTTCCTGACGTCGGAGTCCCCACATTGTTCTCATAAATCGTGCAGTTGGTCAGCGACATTGAGTGGTCACCAGCCAGATAGTATCCGAGTGCAGCGTATCCGTCTACAAAGTTGGCGATGCCTCCACCGACCCTACCGGCGTAGTTACCGCTCAGGGTGCACCTATTCAATGTAATCTGCCCGGAGTTGTAGATGCCCCCTCCCATCAAATCCGCAATATTGTTCTTGATCGTGCAGTCGTTCAGTGTAACTATATGCCCATATTTAACATAAACACCACCCCCTACGCCCATTGCTCCTACCGCATGCCCGTTCTGAATCGTAAACCCCGATATTATATTGGTCTGGCCGACGTAGCTGGCTATGTGTAGGACGCTACCAATCCCACCACCGTCAATGATGGTATCGGGCGCGCCTGCACCTTCCAGGTTTAAATTCTTACTAATAGTTAGATTCTCAGAATAAGTACCGGCGTCCACGTTGATCGTGCCGTCGGCCGTGATTCCATCTATTGCATTCTGAATTTTCCCATTTCCGCTAACATCGATGGCAAACACAGTAAAGCCACTTATAGTCACCGGGTTTGCGGTTAAAATGAACTTGGTTGTTGAGGAGCTGCCCGTGCCACTTATTATAACTGATTTTCCAACTGTAACAGTTTCGTTATACGCCCCTGTATCTACATGGATGGGGGGGGTGGGGGAACCATTAGGGACAGTGTCGACAGCGTGCTGGATGTGGCGCCAGGGATTAGTCTCTGATCCGTCTTTTGAATCATCGCCAGTCAAGCTAACGTAATAATATCCCAAATTTGACTCCGCCTTGCCTGCTGGTATCAGGGATAAGACTAACGGTAAAACCAGTGCTGCGAGGAGCAATATTGCGGATAACCTGACTGCCCTTATCATTTAATCCTCCTAAACTGAAGCTGCCATCAAGCTATGCCAAATTCGAATGATACAGAATTGCGCGATATCCGCACCCTACTGTCTGAAGATACGGTATCATATATAGGAATTATTGTAAATAATTTCTTTTACTTATAACTAATTTCTTATAGAAGTAAGGTCTGGCTTCCTTTACATCATTGTAGAAACCCGCACTAAACCCAGCTCTGGTAGAAATCTCTCTAATCTTTTCTTCTGGCTCTACCAGCACATGAGCCTTATTGTGAGGATAGCGAAGATTGAATCCTAACCCGACTGCCAGCTTAACGATTTCCCGCTCATGAGCCTCGTAGCCAGCCTCTTTCAACTTCCGCTTACTTCGGTCACGTCTAACATCCTAACCCCTCTCCTGAGGCTCTGGATGTAGATCGGGGCGAGTATCAGCAGTAGTACTCCGGAAGAGCCGAAATGCTGGAGTAGGTCTATGTCATCCTTTTCTACTATGCAATTCTTCATCGATCTTTGCTTGCTGCTCGCATTTTACGTTGCGAAAGGTTGAAGAGCATCTTGGATACTGCTGTCTGCCAGGAAAAACGCGATATATTAGAAATGCTTGCAATCAAGGTAATGGCGACGCCGGAAAAAGTAACCATAGATGGGATTGTTCCCTTAGACAACACGTTATCACAGTCGCCAGACGATCCTTCGAACGTACGCATGTCAGGAAAAACATCGGGATGTCTACTTGGTCATATAGCTATAAAATAGCCATAAAGCAGCCACACTGAACTATTGCCCGTGCAGAATGTCAGGGACAACTAACCGGGTTAACGTGTCCAGCCAAATCATCAATCGGTGCCGAGTTTCGTCCAGAACTTTTTATTAGCAAGCAGAATTAGTTTAAAAACCCGGCCGTCATCAGATTCATGGGTACGGCCAGTCAATCCTTCTATCCACTTCCCAGGTAGTCCACCCAGGCCGTGCAGCGCTCCTGCTGCGGCACCCACGATGGCGCCTGCGCTGTCGTTATCCACGGTATCATTGACAGCCCTGGTTATGGCCTCCTCGGCATTGTGCGAGTGCCTGGCCAGTATATACAGGACCGATGGTACGGTCACAAATAGATCAAAACCGTAGCTCAGCTCACGGCTAACCTCAGCGGTGGTGAGGTCGCATTTCAAGGCATCCGTTACCTTCATCTCAACATATTTCCAAAGCGGCCCGCGGTAGGACCCGGGAAGTGCCGGAGGCTGATAGCTGGCCTCCCCCTCCATCTCCTTTGCCAATCTGCAATATGTCTCATGCCACCAGTTCGCCTGCGGGACGGCAGCCATACCCAGGAGCTGCCATAAAATGTACATAAATGCCACGCAGGCAGCGTTACTGGCATAAGAATTGTGAGTTATCATCCCATCAAGCGCTGTATCGGCGTAAAGAGAAATGTGCGGGTTAGCCAGGTAGGGCAACAGCAAAGGTGAAATCCTCATAAGTGCACCGTTGCCCAGGCTGTCCGAACCGCATACACACCAGGCCTTACCCCTGTCCTTGTAGTTGCGAATGAATTCGTGGACGGTTGAACCCAGGCCGGTAATACGGTGCCGGCAGAAACTCCGGGCCAGGTTATCGGGCATGAGGCCGTTATCCTGTATCAACTGCTCCAGCGTCCAAAAGGTCAGTTGCGTATCGTCGGTAGGCACACCTACAGGCCTACCAGCGGATTGTATATACGGAATATAATCACGCACTGTTCCGTATTTGAGATAGCGGTCATGCGCTTCAAGCCCCTCAGTTGGTGCTCCCAATGCGTCACCTATAGCTACGCCAAGCAGCATGCCCTTTATCCTATCAAACGAGAAGGCCGGTGGCAGGGGTGTCAACGCCTCGTGGAATATAGGGCTGTCATGGATACGTATATTGCCATCGTCCAGCAATTTTCTGAAAAGGCCGCTGTTGTCTATCATCGCCCGCGTTAGTACCTTCCTAACTCGCGCGTCGGCTTGTTCAAATACACGAATATATTGCACCAGCTGTTAAGACGGACATCATAATGGTCTGCTCCCAAAGCACTCTGCCTATAGGTAAAAGTATTACCCTGGAGTTCAGCTCCGGCGTGCAGGACG
>JAPLHJ010000102.1 GCA_026389675.1 Chloroflexota bacterium
ATGGGTGGACCCACGGAATAGGCTATCTTCTGGCCTGCCGACCACATACCTGAAAAGATACCCTCGCGCAGCAATCCCGACTGCATCTGGTCATATTCCACCGTATCGGGCAGAATGGAGAAGGGGAAAAGCTGGAAGCTGGAGAAGCCCACTCCGGCCAGGAAGATCTGCCCGTAGAAGAGCCACAGCATCTCAGCGCCCGTGAAGAAGAGTGAAGCCATCATCACGGTGAAAATTGCCAGGCCTATGTAGTACGATTTTATCTTGCCCAAACGTTTGCCGACGGCTAACCAGACGGGGATAAAGAGGACGCCGGTGATCATGAAGATGGGGAAGACTACATTCATGGCCGTCTCGGGCAGGGCCATGGCGTATTTCACGTAATAGACAAATCCGGCCATCATGACACCTATGGCCAGCGCCTGCAGGAAATAGCTGGACATCAGCATCATGAAAGGATAATTCCTGGCTGCCACCTTCACCTGTTCCTTCAATGGCGGCATCTCCTTCTGCGGAGGCAGAGAAGGCGCTTTGCGCGTGCCGTAAAAGCACCACAGGCAGGAGATTATCATAGCTGCGCCAAAGACGCTGCCCATCATGCGGAAGCCCGCTGCCCCGCCCCCGCCGGCGTTAACCAGCACCATGGTCAAACCCCCGGCCAGCAAAGCGCCGATAGAGGCGAAGGACATGCGGAAGGAGGTTATCGACAGCCGCTCATTGTAGTCGTCGGACATCTCCGGCACCATGCTGGCGTACGGCACGTTAACCAGCGCAAAGATCGTGCAGCCCAGCGCAAAGATAAGCGAAACCTGCAGTGCGTTGGCGAATTCCGTTTGAAAACCGGGCGCGATGAAAATGGCAAAAAAGCTAAGGCCGAAGGGCACTGCGCCATAGAGCAGGTACACCCTGCGGCGGCCGAAACGGGAGCGCGTGACATCGGAGATGGCCCCCATGATAGGGTCTAAAATCACATCCAACAGTTTGGGAAAGAGCAGCATGGTGCCCGCCAGCGCAGGTTCCACCCCGACTACATTGGTCAGGAAAAACAGCAGGTACATACCGGTGGTAACGATGAACAGGTTGCAAGCTACGTCGCCGATGCCGTAACTAAGCTTGATGCCGAGGGGCAGTTTTTTACCCCTGTTGTCTGCCGTGGTACTTACGTTCCCCATATTTTCCCCCTTCAATTAAATTACAGTCCCCTGAGAAACTCCGGCCGTAGAAGGGCCGGGTCCTTGCTGGCCAATATCGTATCGAGTTGCCTGAGCATCTTGTTTTTATCGGCAGGCAGAGTCCCGCGGATGGCGAAGTAATTGGAAGCATGCATCGAGCTAAAAAAGCAGTTGGAAAAAGAAGCATGCTCGACCATATATCGTAACTCTTGCAGCGAATCAAACGGTGTAATCAATTCAAACTCACCTTTCTCCCATTCCCGGTAGAGAGGGGTGCCGGGTATCAGTGTGAGCGTCAGCGCGCCGGCGTAATCGGGGTCCATCTCAGCCAGTATACGGGCACACTCAGATGCGTGCCGCTTACTGTCCTTCACTCCACCCAAACCCAGTATCACGGTCACTGAAAGCAGTATGCCGGCCTCCTTGACCTTATGCGCAGCTTCGACCATCTCTTCATGCGTGGCGCCCTTCTTAATGCGCGCCAATACCTCGTCGTCGCCGCTCTCCACGCCCATGTAAAGGATGCCCAGCTTCAGGTCTTTCAGGGCCCTGAGTTCGTCCAGAGTGCGCCTCAGGATATCCTGCGGTGTGGCATAGCTGGCGATGCGTTCAAGATTGGGGAACTTCCCGTTGAGGTACTGCAGGGCTTCCACCAGCTTAGCATAGGGATAAACCAGTGCGTCCCCGTCCTGCAGGAAGACTTTCCGGCCATCCCAGCGCCTTAAAAGCAGGTAAACGATATCGGGTTGTCCCTGAACACCCACCCTGTGATTCATGTACAGGGACATGGCATCTATTTCCTGCTTCACCTCTTCCAGATCGCGGATGCCCAGGTGCGTAAAAGAGAATGCGCAAAAGCCGCAGGTGTTATTGGAGCACCCCGAAGTAAGCGGCAGGTAATAGCTGGCGTGCTCGCTTGGCGGTCTGATTATCTCGGGCCTTTCAAAAGGCATTTATTCTTCCTTATCCGGTTAATGTAGCTTTGCTACGTAGCTGTCCAGCGGGACTCTCAACGACCGCGCCACCGGTCCGCACTTCGCTTTCAGGCAGAAAAAAATGCGGCTTTCCGCGGTCAACTCTTCAAGCGTCTCATAATAACCCATGCCCTTGGCAAAGACAAAGTCGGCCTTATCAAAGGCCAGCTTGAATTCCTCCGACGCAAGAGAAAAACTGACACCTGGGGTAGCGGTGCCGGTCGTCATCACCTCGCCAACAACGGATCCCATGCCGGATTTCCTGATATCTTCGATCGTGATGTCGTTCTGCACGGGATTTTCCTTGACCACGTAAACCGTGTGGGCGTACCTGCGCATAAGGTTTAGCAATGGCATATCGAAAAAAACCTCCCCCGCGTTATCGGCCAGGTAAAGGATGTATTTGGCATTGGTGACCTTGCTTTCAAGGAGGGAGGAATCATCGACAGCAAATTGCAGGTTTAGTGCTCTTATCTCCCTCTTCACTTCTTCTATAGGCCTGAAGAAATCGATAGCGTTACCCAGGGCAGCCAGTCTCAAGTATGAAATAAATCCTTCCGGGTAGCTATTTTTCACCAACTCAAACAACTGCCGGGCCTCACCTATCTCGATATCCTTGGTTGAGCGGTAAGGATCCGGATTGCCGGTTATCCGCTTAATGACGTCGTGCATTGGTGTGGCAACCTGGATTGAGACAACACCCGGCTTCAACTTACTGTTTAGAATCTTCTCGACCTTCTGCCTGGCCTCGTTCCTGAGGGCAATGTCATCAGTAGCCAGGGCACAGGCTTGATCGGCCATATTGGACAGGCAATCATGGCATTCAGTGGATATCCTCATAGTCCTAATACCAACGCGGGCGCACTTGAAAGTACGCCCCTACGTCTATCATCACTACGTTGAATGACTCTTGCTGTAGGGCAGTTTTCAGAGCCTGTCTTAAAAGTCAATCCCTCGCACTACAAGTGTGGCACAGCCGTAGGGGCGGGTTTTCAAACCCGCCCGGGTTCAAAATGCTTATTCAGTATTACCTGCTCGTCCTGAGTATCAATATCAATGTGACGATCACAAGTATTGTGCCCAGACCGATGATTATCCATACCCACAGCGGTGTTGCAGGCTCACCGGGCAGGGACCTGGGCAAAGCCGGCGCGGATTCCGTCCGGAAGCTGAAGGTAGCGCTCCAGTCGCTGGGTATAGCCTGCCCATTAATTTCCACCGCCCGCACGCGCCAGAAATAGTTAGTATCGTAGTCCAGCGTTCCATCGTACTCATACCCTGTCGAGGAAGCGCTGGCCTGTTTTAAAACCTGTTTGAATTCGGAATCCTTGGAGAGTACAAACTCATAGCGCGTCGCCTCCTTCCAGGGCGACCACGAGAAAGATGCCGGCCTGACCTTGCAGCTCACACAACCGTTATCCGGCGCTAAAAGCTGGACGCCGTAGTACGGGGTATTTACAATAAACCCGGGCTTGACGCTGAAACTGCGTGCCTCCGACCAGGGGCTTACAGCTATCTGCCCCGTCGCCGATTTGTACGACCGCACACGCCAGAAATATATTGCGCCCGCCTCCGGCAGCGCCGCCGGCGATAACCACACGCCCGGCCTGGTCATATTGACCTCGTCCATGGTAGCCCTTAGCGAACCCGTCACCGCCGCGATACTGCTGGAACCGGAGATGGCCGGGTTGATTCTCAATGTAAAGGTAGCATCTTTCGCCACCTGCAATTCATACACCGTTGACAGGCACAGTTGCTCCCAGGAAAGGTCGATCTGCTGGTTGCGCCCGTTGACCGGGTCGGCGCCAACCAGCGCCTTATCAGCAGGTGCACGCAGCGCAGACCCCTTCTTGGCCAGGCAGTCGGTATAGGCCCAGAGCATGCCCTGGTTGATACCCGGATTGTAACCCGGAGTCTGCAGATACTGGCCTTTCAATGAATTAAACTGGCTTATTATTGTAGCTAAATCATTCCCCTGTATTCCACCGACGCTTTCAAAATTCAGCCCTGTCTCGTTATCAATCGCGTAGAGCGTTGTGTTGGTATTAGGCGAGCAGCAGCCGCAGGCCTTTAAAGAACTGGGTTCCAAAGTGAAATGGACACCACTCACGGATGGGGGCTGAAATACATCTAAGCAATCCCAGTAGATACCGGGCTTGGGCATACCATTGCGAGGTTCCAGCGTGCGGCAAACGGCACTGTTTGAAACTTCTGTACCAAAGTGATTAGTGGTTATATTATCGTGGGCCGCATACAGGGCGGGCTGCCCGTTTCCGGTGAAGGCCATCACAATGCCATAATAGCCTCGCAGGTGCGGCGGATTGGGCCCCACCGGTGGAGTTTCAGCCGACCAATCAGACCCGGTCGCGCCGTTAGAAACGTCCATCATGTCATTATCGGTCCAGCGCGTGAAAACGGGGGCGGTGTTGCGGTAAACCGTGCCGGTTACATTGTCACCCACTGCAGCATAAATAAAGCGGTTCTTTTCGAAATCGGTATCGAAGATAGCGTGCACCATGCCGGTAACCGGAATGAAATCGCGGTATCTCTGGAAATTGGCGCCGCTATCCGCAGAATATGCTATGGGCGTGTTTTCCGATGAAGCGATCAGGTTCGCGCCCACCAGTACCTTGCCGTTTCTTGCTACGATAGTGTGGGGAATAACCCCGCTGTCGGCGCCGGGCAAATTTGTTGACCAGGCTGTACCGGTATAAACCAGCTTTTGCACCATGCCGATTATGCCTGCCACGTAAATGACCCTGCTCGATTCAAAAGTAAAATCCTCAACCGGGTACCTCGGCGTGACCGCCATCCAATAGTCACCATAGTCCGGTGACCATGCCATAACCCCACCTCTATCCCCACCAGTTCCCGACAATGATGTTGGCTCAAAGCGCGCTGCCCATGCTACCACTCCTCCATCCGAGGAGTCAGTGCAGGATGGTACTGTCCTTAAAATAGGAAGGTCGGACTGAGGGACGGCACAAGAAGCAGAGGTCGTATGTGTCATAACCCTCTCCCAATAGGTGCCTATAGGTGGAATGGCCGGCAATGGCGCAGACACCCCTGGGCTGATAGTAGACCGCCAAACACTGTCGAATTCATTACAGCCTGTTCCCAGGTTCCTGTGCACCGATGCCAGATACAGCGTGGTGCAGTCGGCTGAAACCGTGACATCGTTAAACCAATCTATGGTAGTATCGATCAGCGAAAGCTGGTTCCAGGTATCACCGTTATTACGGCTTATAGAAAAGGCGGATTCGTCGTTGGGTACAAGTGTTGTGATCCAAGGGCTTGAACCGCTATTCCACCAATTCGCTCCGCTGGTAATTAAACCGGAGCCAGTTACTGCATAGGCCACTGCTCCATCCGGGCTCCACCCTACCACAGCGGCGCCGACGCCGCTCGTACTGCCGCTGCATAAACCAGCGGCGCCCGTAGGCGGTTTAAGCGACAGCATTGAGCATGATCCCGGGCAGCTACAGGGAGTATCCATATAAATTGTAGGAACAGCGGCGAGGCAGGGCACACCCTTCACACTGCCAGCAATGAGCTTACCCTGGGAATAAGTACCAAAAAACTGGATGCTATTGATACCCGCAGCAGGTAAAAGAGCCGTGACCACAGAATCATCGATACGAAAGATGCCGGACTGGGCAAGACTGACAAAAGCTCGCCGCAAACCCGCGGATTGGCCGGAAAAGTCAGATGGGAGCGATAGATCTGCCACCGATAAAGTAGCAAAGGTTGAGGTAGATACGCCAACGCCATTACCTGGATAAACCCATGCCAATGCGGAATTGTTTTTAACGTCCCGCAGACCGATGTTATAAAAAGTTCCGGCGCCTGTCGCCAGGATAACTACAAACGACTGATCGCCAGTGTAGGTTGGTGAGAATTTAGACGCAAAAATATCCATAGCAATTGCGGTCGGATTGGCTTGCTGCATCCATGCACTGAAACCAGCCGTATTGTTCATGAAAATACGCCCGATGCCAGCTCCTGAACGTGTAACCAGCATCAGATCCCGTCCGGTCCCGTAATCGATAGAGATATCGATAGCACCGATAGCTTCACCAGCCGCCATCGCCGGGGCCTGCGTGTTATTCCATGTTGCTCCCCCATCCTGTGTCACCCAGAATTCAGTGGGGCCATTTACGACAGTGCCTGCAGTCAAAGCCCATAACTTAGGATCATCCGGGGCAATCAGGACATTGTAAACCTGGTTTGCGGCGGTCCAGCCAGGGCTCGTGATAAGTTGCCGGTAAGCTGAAGCAGACCACGTAATACCCGCAGTATTTGTACACAGAAATATCCCTAACGGCCCGGGCACCGCCCCCGGGTCGATAAACCTGGCATCAACCGTTATCGCTACGATAAG
Organism: Chloroflexota bacterium; assembly: GCA_026389675.1. Taxonomy (GTDB): domain Bacteria; phylum Chloroflexota; class Dehalococcoidia; order GIF9; family UBA5629; genus CAIMUM01. The sequence continues at coordinate 6,528 of JAPLHJ010000102.1, forward strand.
GGTCGCGCCATTGTTGCCAACTGAAAGGTCGCGTATTTCACTACCCGTAAAATTGTCGGTGGGAGGGAAATAAGGATTGAGAACATCATATTTGCTTGTGTTATCCGAATTGGGCGTATTGACCGTTTGCCAGCGCATGATGCCAGCGTCGGCCCGGGCGGGCAACGGGCTTAAGACGCCGATAGGCGCCAGCATAGAGGCTATGACCACCGCCGCCAGGTAGGGTAATAGCGATTTAAAGCGCTTTATCTTCATGTAAAACGAGCATGTATAGTATGTAGTTTAGAAACGAAACGTGTATTATGATAGCATACGACGTAATTTTATGCAGGAAATATTTAGGGAATATTAAGTTGTATGCCCGACGAAATTGAAAAACTGAAAAAACTCGGGAAGACTGAACCGGTGGCCTCCTTTCTCGGCATGAAGCTTGAGGAACTCTCACCCGGGTTTGCCAGGGTTTCTATGGCCATGAAGCCGGAATATGTCAACTTCAACGGCATGGTCTTCGGCGGCATAATCTCGGCTGTGGCCGACCAGGCCTTCGCCTACGCCACCAACTCGGTTATCAACCCCAATGTGGCGACCCAGTTCAACATCCATTTCATCGCCGCTGTCAAAGAGAAAGAAGAGCTTACCGCCGAGTGCAGGGTAGTGAAAAGCGGCAAACGCGTAGGCATCTCCGAGATCAGGGTGACCAACCAGGCCGGCAAGCTCATGGCGACAGCCACCGGAACTACTATCCCGCTGCTTTAATGATGCGTGGCAGGCTTGCACAGTTGAACGATAACGTCTTATTATTTAGTCAGGCTGAAGAAAAGATTGCTTCGCTTGCAGACGAAAACTTTCATGCGGGCGGGTCTGAAGACCCGCCCCTACGATTCAGTGAAATATGAGAAAGGTTAAAATCCTCTTCACGGAAATACACAGGCCGGAATATCACGATAAAAACCCGTTCCGCGAAGGCTTCGAATGGGGCAAGAAGGTGATGCTCGACCTGTGCGTTGACATCGACCTCGATGAGATGTTCAATATATATATAGAGAATCCCGAGGCAAGGGTGCGTAAAGGCAGGGTCATCAAATTCAGCGAATTCGCCATGGAATAC
>JAPLHJ010000179.1 GCA_026389675.1 Chloroflexota bacterium
CGCCGAATGGCAGGGATACGTGGTGCCCTGCAGTTATGCCTGCCCGGCGCACATCGATATACCCAGGTATATCAATTACATCGCCCGCGGCAAGTACCCCGAAGCGCTGGCCGTGGTCAGGGAAAAGGTCCCATTCCCGGGTTCCCTGGGCCGTGTTTGCATACATCCCTGCGAACAGGCCTGCCGCCGCGGCAAACTGAACGATCCGCTGTGCATCAAGTTCCTCAAACGCTACGCAGCCGATCACGATAATGAAATGTGGAAGAAAGGCAACAAAGTATTGCCATCCACGGGCAAGAAAGTGGCGGTGGTAGGATCCGGGCCGGCCGGGCTCACCGCGGCATTCTACCTGGCCAAACTCGGACATTCGGTGACTGTCTTTGAAGCACTGCCGCAAACCGGCGGCATGATGCGCGTGGGCATACCGGCCTACCGGCTGCCCCGGGAGATCCTCGATGCCGAGATCGACGAGATAAGGAAAGTCGGGGTGGAGATAAAGGTAAACCAGAGGATTGAATCGATCGACAGCCTGATGGACCAGGGTTTCAATGCTGTGTTCGTCGGCATCGGCGACCACAAGGGTTCCAAGATGGGCGCCGAAGGTGAAGACCTGCCCGGCGTACTGGACGGCGTGGACTTCCTGCGCACGGTAGCCCTGGGCGAGGAATTCAAGATCGGCAAAAAGGTGGCGGTTATCGGCGGAGGCAACTCCGCCATCGACTGCGCGCGGGTGGCCATCCGCGTGGGGTCCAGCGACGTAACGATTGTCTACAGGCGCACCAGGGCCGAGATGCCCGCCGCGCCTGAAGAAGTTGATGCGGCCATCCACGAAGGCATACAGGTTATATTCCTGGCGGCGCCCAATAAAATTACGCCCAAGGACGGCAGGCTTGCCCTCGAATGTATAAAAATGAGGCTGGGTGATCCCGACGCCAGCGGGCGCCGCAGCCCGGTGAGGATACCCGGCAGCGAGTATATCACCGAGTACGACAATATAATCGCAGGAATCGGTCAGGCATCTGATATACCCGCGAAATTCGACGTAGCGGTAAACCGCGGCAACATCAAGGTCAATGACAAAACTTTAGAAACCAACCGGAAAGGCGTATTCGCGGGCGGCGATATAGCTACAGGTCCCGCTTCCGTGATCGGCGCCATTGCCCAGGGAAGGTTGGCTGCATCGTCCATAGATAATTTCCTGGGAGGCAAAGGTCAAATCGAAGAGGCGCTGGCCCCCATCGAGGAGATGGAACCTTGGTTCGGCGAGGATGCTGATTTCTCGAGCAAACGTCAGCCCGCCATGCCGGAGCTTGAGAACAGCAAGCGGCTGAATAATTTCGACGAAGTTGAATTCGGGTACAATGAGCAGACGGCTATCGACGAAGCGAAGAGATGCTATAAATGCCATTACCGGTTAAAGCTCTCGCATCCCATGCAGCCGCCGGTAAAAGTTAAATCAGCCTGAAGAGGAGGTTTGCGTGTTCAAAATAGTTGCCAAGGAGAAACTGACCCCGGTAATCGACTGCCTTAAGGTCGAAGCACCGGCGCTGTCCCGCAAGGCCAGGGCCGGTCAGTTCGTTATTATCCGCGTGGACGAGGTTGGCGAGCGCATCCCGCTGACCTTGGCGGACTGGGATGCCAAAGAGGGCACTATCACGCTGGTGGCCATGCAGGTCGGCACCTCCACCAAGAAACTGGGAGCGCTTAAGGCGGGGGATAATCTTCAGAATCTTGTAGGCCCGCTCGGCTTACCTTCCGACATTGAAAAATTCGGCACGGTGATCTGCGTGGGCGGCGGTGTCGGCATCGCCCCTATTTATCCCATCGCGAGGGCATTGCGGGAAGCCGGCAACAAGGTCATATCCATCATCGGGGCCAGGAACAAGGACCTGCTCTTCTGGGAAGACCGTATGAAAAAGGTCAGCGATGAACTGATCGTCACCACGGACGATGGCTCATATGCCCGCAAGGGACTGGTCACGGAACCTTTGAAGGAGAAACTGGAGGCGGGGAAAATTGACCGCGTGATCGCCATCGGCCCGGCGGTCATGATGAAATTCTGCTCCCTGACCACCAAACCCTATAACGTTCCCACAATCGTAAGTTTGAACTCTATCATGGTGGACGGCACAGGTATGTGCGGATGCTGCCGTATCTCGGTGGGCGGTGTAACCAAATTCGCCTGCGTGGACGGTCCGGACTTCGACGGCCACCAGGTTGACTGGAATATTGCCTTCGACAGGCAAAAGGTATATCTGAAAGAAGAAAAAGACTCCCTGGATAAATGGGAATCATGCCAGTGCGGCAAATCTTGATAAGAGAGGCTGAAGTTGGAAGATAAACCCAAATCAAAAATCAATCTCAACCGCGTGGATATGCCCCGGCAGGACCCCTTGGTCAGGGCACACAATTATAATGAAGTCGCCCTCGGCTACAGCGATGACATGGCCAGGCAGGAGTCCACCCGCTGCATACAATGTCCCAAGCGCCCCTGCGTAGCCGGCTGCCCGGTAAATGTGGATATACCCGAATTCATCAAAGCTGTCAGGGACAACAATATGCCTGAAGCCGTGAAAATCCTCAAGAGCAAGAACGCCCTGCCGGCTATCTGTGGCAGGGTCTGTCCGCAGGAAACCCAGTGTGAACAGGTATGTTCGCTGGGCAAGAAAGGCGCTCCCATTGCCATAGGCCGGCTTGAGCGCTACGTGGCCGACTGGGACCTCGGCCATAAAGAGTCGGCGTCGCCCACACAGGTACCGCCCCCTACCGGGAAAAAAGTGGCGATAATCGGCTCCGGGCCGGCCGGTCTCACCTGCGCAGCCGACCTGGCCAAGCTCGGCCATAAAGTGACGATGTTTGAGGCCCTGCATACCGCCGGGGGCGTCCTCATGTACGGCATACCCGAATTCAGATTGCCCAAG
>JAPLHJ010000257.1 GCA_026389675.1 Chloroflexota bacterium
GATATGTACGTATATAATCTTCGGCACATGAGACATTCTCTTTATGTTCTGCGATCAAATCATCATTGAGTATCTCGGTAGTCACAGAATTTCCATCACGTTTTAAAATGCCTAAAGAAATTGGGGGTGCTATTCCGCCCGGTGCTATTTTCACTGCATGTTCTAATGCCCAAGTAACCGCAAAAATTCCATTCGCTAAAGTTGGGCGATGGTCGTTCCAAAAAATGCGACGTAAGAAAGCTAGAAAAGGATCGGCAATACCTTGGCCACTACCCATACATACAAAGGGCAATTTATCTGAAGCCATCTCTGGATTGCAGAATGGATCAAATTGAACCAAATGAAGCCCGCTTTTACAATTGAGTGCAAGCAAAACTGTTGTTAAGATACTCGATTGAGCCGCTACTGCCCCAAGTATTGGAGCACCAACTTTGGCATTGGCTGCTGCTGCGGCAAAATCCTTGCCTAAAACACCCCTCAATGTTCTGCAAATGTCAGCACAGTCAGACGTTCTAAAATCGTTGTGCGTTTTTACTATTGAATCGATATATAATTGGCCTAAACCTACACTCCCCGAAAATGCTACCAAAGCGGTGTTACCTATGGCTTCAATTTTACTCATAGGCTGCATGCAAGTCGTACCACCGCCAGGGCTACCCAAAGTCGCACCACCATCAGCACCAAGAACAATGCCATCCTCACACTGAATACCGACTATTATGGTCATTTTAGACTTAATATTGAAAGACGCTATTAGTGCTATAGCTAGGAAACTTTCTATATATAAAATATTTATACTTGCTGCAACATCTTTACCAGCTTCAGTCGTAACGTAAAGTGGGAAACTTCGTTGATTGGTTTTGCTAACCAAAATAAAGCCCTGTCTCTCCAAAGCATTAATGTCATCATATACTTCTTTGCAAAACGGACCATAGTCATAGGCGATGAATTTATAATAATCTACAGGCAAATCAGCCAATCCAGATTGCCCTACTAAGAATAGAGACTTTTGTAATTTAACAGGAGATAAATCTGATTCACCAAAACTGCTTACTACTTTTAGAACAATGTCCTTTTTATCCATATTTCCTCTTCTCTCATGGTAGCATTTTAACAAGAAGCAACGCAATTAAAAACAAAACCATATCCGTTGATAGTGTACATTCCTCTAAGGGAACATCACCATTTTTTATTTATAAATTTCCCATTCAGAAACTTCCTCATCCTGGTAATAATACCCTGGTTTTCACAATAGATGGCCCCCTTACAATCATTGGTTTGGCAATCCCGAATTATGCAAAGGCTCACAATATCCCTCTGCATCCTGCTCAAGTCCTTTGACCTGGATATATGCAATAGCATCGACGGAGTAATTTCCGTTGCCACGTTATGCCAGTGATCATGTTCAGGACACAGGCTGCTTATTGCCCGGTCGATATCTGCTTTCCATATGATAAATATCTCTTCCGGGTTCCTGGGACTGGATGATTTTAAATGTTCCTTGGCCTTATCAATTGGCATGTTACCTGAAGCTAACTCCATATAGTGCTCCAGGATAAACTGGATTTGTTCGTTACTATATCCCATCGCTTCTATTCCATCCCGGCTTAATAGTCATTAAGCGCGCGATTTGCTCCGGGCTTTCCATCTTGGTTTTAAGTGTGATATTTCTTCTGGACTTAACCCGTGTCTTGCTTTTGAACCTGGCTACCAAGCTCAGCCAGGTCAACCGGCTGGGTTCATTGCAGCAACTTATGAATTCAGGCATCAATAACCTCCTTTATTCCGTGTTCTTTGGCATGGTGCCGGCCGCACAACAGGACCAGATTATTCAATTCGTGTTTACCACCTTGGGACCTTTTGATTTTGTGATGAATGGCAAGTCCCCGGAAGTCACCGCGGCTGCGGCACACTTCGCAGAGGCCGCCGGCCCGGTCAATCACCCGCTGTCTCAACTTCTTGGTAATCATTCCATTGCCTCGATGATCAACCTCGTTTGATTATGGTCAGCGGACCGCAGTTCGCCCCGACCTATCCACAGATGCCAGCCACTATCGGACTTCAGGGCGCCGGCCCATACAAGGCCGTCCACCCAGGGTTTACAGGCAGGGATTAACCCTCCTTCAATGTCCTTAACTGACCTGGTCTTTGAATAGAACTCGTAATGGATCCGTGCCATCTCCGGCGTTTTCCAGTAATCGCATTTAGACAATGCTTCCTTAGCTAGATAAAAGGCTTCTTCTTTAGCCGGGGCCACAATCCTTGACCTGGACCCCCAATGAGATAGCTTGTATAGCCCGTTGACGGATAACCTCATATCGTGCAATCTCTCAAAGATGATTACCAGGTTAAACATGTATCTCCAGCGGTATTGAAACCGCTTGTATTCGGCTGATCTGCATATCACAGTATCTTGCTGATGTGTCGATCAAGATAGCCCTGCGGCCAAGTTGTTTAGCTACCTTCCCAGTCGTGCCGCTGCCTCCAAAGGGATCGAGCACAATATCAGACGGTTTGGTGGAAGCCAAGATGCAGCGCTTGGGAATCTCCTCAGGAAAAGTAGCAAAGTGAGCACCTTTGTACGGTTGAGTGGCTATCTCCCATACTGAACGGATATTGCGCTTACCGTTACCACCCATCGCTTCACCCATACTCAACCCCTGCTTCATTTTCTTAAAAGCGGATCCTGTTCTTGCGCCATTACTGCCGTCATCATCCACCCCATTCCATCCGTATCTATATCTTTCTGTTGTACATTCCTTTTGGGTTTCTTTGACCGCTTCCTGGTCGAAATAGTAGGTACTTGATTTCGTCAGCATCAAGATATACTCATAACTCCCTGTTGGCCTATCCTTTACGCTTTCCGGCATGGGATTGGGTTTGCTCCAGATAACCACGGAGCGCACATACCAGCCGTCCTGTTGAGCAGCTATGGCCACTCTGAAGGGAATGAGGCACAGGTCTTTAGGCTTTAATCCCTTGGGTACGATGCCGGATAATCCGAACCTTTCGATGTGGCTTGATGGCTTGCCGAACTCTTTATGCTTTCCAAAGTATTCAGGATTGTTGCCGGCCTTGCCACTGCCGGCATAGCTATCCCCGATGTTCCACCAGACAATGCCGTCTTTTTTCAGCACACGTTTTATTGCCCGAAGTATCTCGACAGTGTGTTCGATGTACATCTCAGGCGCCGGCTCCAGGCCGTAAGCACCCTTCCAGGCCTGGCATTTGAGGCACTGGTGATGCTGAATCGGCACGTCCCTATCAACGCTACCCGCATTGGTCTTTTGCTTACCACCGGCTGTTTGGTCGTCATTGCGGACATAGGATTGGTCAAGCCACTCATGCTCGCAGCCGCTATGATTGCCCCAGATGTAATCCTGCTGGCCGTCATAACGTCTAAGTCCCCAGTAAGGCGGTGAGGTCACGCAAGCCTGCACGCTTTCAGCCGGTAACTCTGAAAGGATATCCAGACAGTTACCGTTGAAGACGTCTACCCAGGGGTCGGAATAAAGAGCTTTAAACATAGCTATTTCTTAAAGTGTGCCATCGCGTAATTCAACGCACTTTCAAGACCAGATGAGTCTTGCTGTGACATCCATGCTTAGTGACTGCCCACATTCCAAACTTTTGATCTTTGATACTCTTAAATTACTTTTTAATCCCAAGTTACGCCCTCTCGTGGTATTTAATAATATCTAAAGATATTATTAATACTCCCCGCGAGTTACGGGTTACGGGTAAACGGTTACGCCCGTAACTGAAGCTACTAAACCTTAGAAGGTTACGGGACCCGTAACCCCCAAAGTTACGGCCGTAACCACCCGTAACCATGGCCCGTAACATCAAACCGTAACCCTTAATTTCCGACATGGACTAACCCCCAAGATCCGTCCGGCATTCTTAAGACTTTGCCCTCTTTCCTCATTTCATTCAGCCTGGTAGCCACGGAGTGATAGCTTTTGTTTAACTCCTTGGCTATATCATTGGTTATGATCGGCCCGCGTTTGAGGATGTTGGCTATTCTCTGTTTGGTAACCGGCATCCTGTCTTCGAAAGTGGAGTTGCCGGCTATCTCGGCAGGCTTGAAGGTAACCGGGCCGTAGGGATCGACGAAATCTATCTCCATGCCGGTGGGTTTGTGCAGCATGGAGTCGTTAGACTTGCGGTTGAGCAGTGCCAATTTAAGAGTAGGGTTATCCGGCTCGGAGTCGGGCACTATTTCCCATCTGGATCTCACGGCGTTGTTAAAGTAAGCCGATCCGTAGGCGGTCTTGTCGTCGGTTCTTTTAAGTCCCTTGGCTGTGTGGTGAAGGATAAGAGTGGTGGTCGGTAAATACGCTACTGCCTGGAAAAAGGCCTTGGCTGTTGCGTTGTCATTTAAATCTCCATTG
>JAPLHJ010000187.1 GCA_026389675.1 Chloroflexota bacterium
CCGGTCTCTTCTCAAGCTTATAGGGAGGCGAAGGCGGCTGTTGGCTTACTTAAGCAGGGAAGACGTCAACCGCTACAGGACCCTCATCGGCAAGCTTGGATTACGCAAATAAAATAGAACAGAAGGTTATTAATATGTCCCAAAATTTTAAGTGCAATATAGGGGACAAAGATCTTATCATCGAAACAGGCGACCTTGCGCAGCAGGCTGATAGTTCTGTAGTAGTACGTTACGGTGATACGGTTGTCCTGGTCACAGCATGCATCAGCGATGAGGCCAAGGAAAACAGCGATTTTGTCCGCCTTACAGTAGATTACGAAGAACGCCATTACGCCGTTGGCAAGATACCCGGCAGCTTTTTAAGGCGCGAAGGGCGCCCAGGGGAACAGGCGACCCTGGCGGCTCGCCTCTGCGACCGATCGATACGCCCGCTCTTTCTCAAAAGTTTGCCCAATGATATACAGGTAGTGGTCACGGTGCTCTCCACCGATCAGGAGAACGACCCGGATGTGCTGGCCGTCATCGGCGCATCAGCGGCCCTGACGATTTCGAGTATACCTTTCTACGGCCCTATCGGTGCAACACGTGTCGGCTACATCGATGGCAAGATGGTGCTGAACCCGCTTCTGCCGCAGATGAATGACAGCACTCTCGACCTGGTAGTAGCCAGCAGCCGCGACAATATCGTCATGGTGGAAGCCGGTTGCAAAGAGATATCTCCAGAGGTTTACATAGAGGCACTCAAAATTGCCCACATAGAAAACCAGAAGATCATCAAGCTACAGGATGAACTACGTGAAGCAATTGGCAAGCCCAAGAGAGAGATAGAAGGTTTCAGCATCAACCCGGCCCTTTTATCAGCCATAAGTGCGGATTATGGGCAGAAGATGGCCGAGGCTCTGGAAAGTGCCGACAGACAGGCACGGCAGGCTGCGCTCGGCGTCATCGAGAAAGAAGCTAAGGAGAAGCTCAAGGAAACTTATGCGGACGCCGAAATAGGCAATGCTATTGAAGAGATATTAAAGAAAACCTGCCGGGCCAAGATATTGCGCACGCGGAAGCACGTTGATGGCAGGGATATCAAGCAGATACGTAAACTGAGTGCCCAAGTCGCCCTGCTTCCCCGTACACACGGGTCGGGGCTTTTCTCGCGCGGGCAGACGCAAGTGCTGGCCATAACCACGCTGGGGTCGCTTGGCCAGGCCAAGACGGTGGATGACCTCGGGCTGGAGGCTACCAAACGCTTCATGCATCATTACAACTTCCCGCCCTATTCAAACGGCGAAGTCAAAAGACTGGGCTCGACAGGCAGGCGGGAGATCGGGCATGGCGCGCTGGCGGAAAAAGCGCTGTCAGCGGTAATACCGGATGAAAAGGATTTTGCCTATACAATCAGACTGGTATCCGAGGTGCTCAGTTCCAATGGGAGCACTTCTATGGGCAGCGTGTGCGCTTCAACCCTGTCCTTGATGGATGCCGGTGTACCCATTAAAGCCCCCGTGGTGGGTATTGCCATGGGGTTGGTCACTGATAAAGAGGACCCGGGCAATTACATAGTCCTGACCGATATCGAGGGTATAGAAGATTTCTACGGCGATATGGACTACAAGGTGGCAGGCACAACTAACGGCATAACCGCTATTCAACTCGATATCAAGCTTCGCGGCGTCAGCCATGAAGTACTGGCCAAGGCTACACTACAGGCCTGCGAAGCCCACGGGGTGATCCTCGATGTATTGAAAGGCGCTATTCCCGAGGTAAGGCCCTACCTGAGCAAGTATGCGCCGCGCATGTACAAAATTACCATCGATCCTTCTAAGATAGGGGCTCTCATCGGACCCGGCGGCAAAAACATCAAGGCCATCATCGAGGAAACCAAGACGACAATCGAGGTATCCAACGATGGTACCGTGGTCATCGGGTCATCCAGTGAGGAATCCGCGCAAATGGCTATCCGCAAGGTGGAGGGTCTCACTCAGGATGTAGAGGTCGGCGCTATTTACACCGGCAAGGTTACACGCCTGCAGAATTTCGGCGCCTTTGTGGAAGTGCTTCCGGGCAAAGAGGGACTGGTGCATATCAGCGAACTGGCGGACCACCATGTAGCCAAGGTGGAGGATGTAGTTAAGATCGGCGACGAGATAATGGTGAAGGTCACTGAGATCGACCGGCTTGGCCGCATCAACCTTTCCCGCAAGGCGGTATTTGCTGAGTCTTCAGGAGGAGCACCGGCTGAGAGGCCGGCAGGCAGCGAGCGGCCCAACGTACCACCGCCCGCTCAGGGTGGTGGAGGAAGGCCTGGTATACCTCCGCGTGGAGCATACAGGAACGAATCGCGGCGGCCGCCGCGCTGACCTGACTGAGGCCGAATCCTGGGGAAAATTACGCGGGGCTATGTGATGGCTATGTCAAAGATTAAAGTAGCAGTCAACGGAGCGTTGGGAAGGATGGGGCAGCAGACCTTACATGCCATCGTTGCCGATTCCGACCTGGAGCTTACCGCGGCCGCCGATATAAAAGCGGAACGGGAACATATGAGCGTGCCCGGGTTGCCCAAAAAGACACCGCTGCATAATAATTTGACCTCGATTATAGAGATGTATCATCCGCAGGTGGTGGTGGATTTCACGGCCCCCGAGGCAGCAATGGGGGCTGCGAGGCTGGCCCTCAAGAACAGCGCCTGCCTGGTGATGGGCACGACCGGCCTGAGCGAAGCCAACCTGAAAGAGATAGACGACCTTGCTCAGAAGTATAAAAAGGGCGCCGTGGTGGCGGCCAATTTCGCTATAGGTGCGATAATAATGATGCACCTGGCGAAGACCGCATCAAAATATTTTGACAATGCCGAGATAATCGAGTTGCACCATGATAAAAAGCTGGACGCTCCGTCCGGCACGGCGCTGGCCACGGCCAGGGCGATGCTGCAATTCCGCGGCAAGCCATTCAGCTACCCGGGAACAGAGAGGGAAACATTAAAGGGCACGCGCGGCGGCCAGTCAGAAGGTATCGCCATCCACAGTGTACGTCTGCCCGGCCTGGTGGCCAGCCAGGAGGTTATCTTCGGCGCATTGGGGCAGACATTGAGCATCAGGCATGATACAGTAAGCCGGGAGAGCTTTATGCCAGGCATAATACTCGCGATAAAAGAGGTTATGCATGTGCACGGACTGGTTTACGGCCTGGAAAGGCTACTAAAATTGGGAGACTGACATGAACAACGCTAATAACGGCTACCATGTGGCCATTGTCGGCGCTACCGGCATGGTCGGGCAGGAATTTATTAAAATACTCGTGCAGAGGAAATTCCCGATGGCTTCGCTGCAGTTATATGCTTCCGACCGCTCAGCCGGCAGGAAGGTATTCGTCGGGCACCAGGAGATGATTGTCAAGGAAACAGCCCAAGACTCATTCAATAATATAGATATAGCGCTATTTTCAGCCGGGTCAGAGATAAGCAAACACTTTGCACCTGTTGCGGCCAAGGCCGGCGCGCTCGTCATCGACAACAGCGCGGCCTGGCGCATGGATTCACGCGTGCCTCTGGTGGTGCCGGAGGTAAATGCGGAGGATATCAAAAAGCACAGGGGCATCATAGCCAACCCCAACTGCTCAACCATACAGATGGTGGTAGCGCTCTTCCCATTGCATAGAGTGAACCCGATAAAGCGTATCACCGTGGCGACCTACCAGTCGGTCTCAGGGACCGGCATAGCAGCCGTGGAGGAGCTTACCAAGCAGGCCAAGACCGTGCTGGACGGAGGCAACGTAGTGCCCCACGTCTATGCGCACCAGATCGCCTTCAACTTGCTGCCCGAGATAGACGTTTTCCTGGAAAACGGCTATACCAAGGAAGAGTGGAAGATGGTCGAGGAGACCCGCAAGATTATGCACGCCGAGAATATCGCCATTTCGGCCACGTGCGTGCGCGCGCCGATCTTCGTCAGCCATAGCGAGGCGATACAGGCCGAATTTACCGATTATATGCCGCCGGATGAAGCCCGCGCGATTTTGAGCAAGGCGCCGGGTGTGAAGGTTCTGGATGACCCTAATGTCAGCCTCTACCCGCAGCCATGGCTGGCGGCCGGCACCGATGATGTTTATGTCGGCAGGATACGCTCGGATGCTTCATTGATGAACGGGCTGGTGATGTGGGTGGTATCAGATAACATTCGCAAGGGCGCTGCGCTTAATGCCGTGCAGATAGCCGAGGAGGCCGTCAACCAGGGCTGGGTACAGCAGCAGAATAACAATAAATAGCCAGCGGAGGACGAGATGAAGAAGTTCGGACGTTTGCTGACAGCAATGGTAACGCCTTTCACTGAGAAGGGTCAGGTTGATTACGCGCAGGCCAGAAAGCTGGCAAAAGCATTGCTCGCGTCCGGGAGCGATGGCCTGGTGGTGGCGGGCACAACAGGTGAGAGCCCGACTCTGACCAGCACCGAGAAACTGCGCCTCTTTGTAGAGGTTAAATCGGTCGTTGACGATAATGTGACCATCGTGGCGGGTACCGGTAACTACAATACACAGGAGAGCATCGATCTGACCAGGGAGGCCGAGAAAACGGGCGTGGACGCCTGCCTGCTGACCGTCCCTTATTATAACAAGCCCAACCAGGAAGGTCTCTACGAGCACTTCAAGGCTATAGCGGGGGCTACCAAGCTGCCCTGCATCGTCTATAACGTGCCGTCACGTACCATCACCAACCTGTCGGCCGAGACCGCGATCAATCTCAGCAAGATAGATAACATCGTGGGTATTAAGGAGGCCAGTGCCGACCTTGCGCAGATAGCCCGGATCATCGATGGAGTGCATAAGGATTTTTTAGTTTACAGCGGCAACGATGCTGACACCTTCCCCATTCTCGGGTTGGGTGGATACGGAGTAATCGGCGTTATCACCCACATAGTAGGCAAACAATACAAGCATATGATGGACGATTTCTTCGCCGGCAGGGTGGCGGAATCGGCCAAGCTGCACCGCCACTTCATACCGCTGGTCAACACCATGTTCATGATAGGCAGCCCGATGCCAATAAAGTACGCGCTGAACTACCTGGGTTTCCGGGTGGGTAAGCCGCGGCTGCCGCTGGTTGTGCCAGATGAAAAGGTACGGGCCGCAATAGAGCAGACCCTAAAGAACTACAAGATAGACCTGCCTGTTAACTAAAACTGATACCCGCCGTCAACCGGGGACTTCTTTCTCTGTAAGCCATGGGTAATGTCCCCTGCGCTTTTTACTCCAGCTGTCTATGCCCTCACTCTTGATAAGCTCCAGGTGATATGCGAGGTTGGGGTGGAATTTCAGTAACGGTTCCAGATGCTCGCAGGTCTTATACGCATCACATTCCCAGCAGCCAGCGACGCCTTTTTCGATGGCGCAGTTTCTGACCTGACAGCGCCCGCCTTTCCAGCCACCACCCTCGCGGCAAAGCGAGGTGCATTCCAGCCCCCTGATAGCATTCAGTACAGCCAGGAATTCGGGGTAATACCTAAAAGCCGAGTTGGCCTCGGCCCAGTATGTCTGGCCTGCCTTCAATTCGGCATATTTAGCGAACTGGAGCTCTTCAAGCAGCCGTTGCAGGCTGGCTGCTGCGGCATAAAGCTCGGTTTTGGAAGGGATGCAATCTTTACAGTAAAGCCCGCAATAGGTTGTCAGCTGACTATTATCAGGCATAGCTCCTCAGATAACGTTTTTGATTACTATGCTTTGTTCGCGGCGCGGGCCGATGGAGATAATGTGAAAGCGGCAGCCGATAAGCTGCTCAAGGCGCCTGATGTATTTGAGCGCGTTGCGTGGCAGTTCCCCGGCTTTGCGTGCGTCGCTGGTATTGACTTTCCAACCTGGCAGTTCTTCATATACAGGTGTGCATTTTTCCAGCGCGGCTACGTCCGCCGGGAAATGTTCCACAGTCTTATTTCCTATTCTGTAGGCCACGCAGATCTTTACAGTTTCCATCTCATCCAGTACGTCCAGCCGGGTGAGTATGCCGCTGGTAAACCCGTTGAGCTGCGTGCTGTAGCGCCCTACCACGGCGTCGAACCATCCGCAACGGCGCGGCCTGCCGGTGGTGGCGCCAAATTCGTGGGCGCGCTGCCTGATGTATTCGCCGACCGAGTCTTTCAGTTCAGTGGGCAGGGGGCCACCGCCGACCCTGGTTGTATAAGCTTTGAAAATGCCCACCACGCGGTCGATTTTGCGGGGACTGATGCCAGAACCGATGCAGGCGCCCGCGGCCAGCGGTGATGACGAAGTAACAAATGGATAGGAGCCGAAATCGGTATCGAGCATGGTGCCCTGGGCTCCTTCCAACACTATGTTGCTGCCCTTTTCCAGGAGGCTGTTAATCATGGAGGTGGTATCCTTGATATAAGGCGCCAGGCGACCGGCATAGCCAGAATATTCATTGAAAACGGTGTCAAGGTCAAGCGGAGCCGCGTTGTATATTTTGGTCAATATCTCGTTTTTGGGGGCCAGCACCCCTGACAGCCTCGTTCTGAACGCTGCAGAATCGAGGATATCGCAGGCGCGTATACCCTTGCGGGCGGTCTTGTCGGAGAATGCAGGGCCGATGCCCTTGCCGGTAGTGCCGATGGCGTCCTGCCCTCGCTTTTCCTCTTCAAGACGATCGAGCATGATATGCCAGGGCATGATAAGGTGGGCGCGGTCGCTGATATGCAGGTTGGAGGTGTCCACCCTCCTTGATTTCAGACTGTCAAGCTCTTCGAGCAGCACTTTCGGATTGATGACTACGCCGTTGCCGATGATACAGGCGGCACGCGGGTAAAAGACGCCCGACGGTACGATATGCAACTTGAATTCGCCGTCAGGGTTGATTACAGTATGGCC
>JAPLHJ010000045.1 GCA_026389675.1 Chloroflexota bacterium
CTCGGCCTGCCGGTCCCGGCCGGCTTTGTCGTCTCCGTCCAGGGATATAACGAATATAAGAAGACCGGCCGTCTATCTGAAAAAGAGATCTCGCAGGCCCTCGCCGACGTCGAGAAACAGGTACACGCAAAGCTCGGCAAGGGCCTCCAGCTTTCTGTGCGGTCATCTGCACCGGTATCCATGCCGGGCATGATGGACACCGTGCTCAACATCAACGGGCTCTCTGAGATGAGATCGGCTATACGGCGTATCTTCGATTCCTGGGACAATATCCGGGCCATTGAATACCGCCGGCTTAACCATATATCCTCCGATTCTGGTACGGCGGCGGTTGTCCAGGCCATGGTATTCGGTAATAAGGATTCTCTATCCGGGACCGGCGTTGTCTTCAGCCGCAATCCGAGCACGGGCGAGAAAGGGCTATTCGGTGAATATATCGAGTGCGCGCAGGGTGAGGCCATAGTTTCGGGCGCCAAAACACCCGTTCCCGTTTCTAAACTGGAATCTATAATGCCGGATATGTACAAGGAACTGGAGCAAAAGGTCAGCTTCCTTGAAGGTCATTTCCGCAATATGCAGGACGTCGAATTCACCATCGAGTCGAGAAAGCTTTATATTCTGCAGACCCGCTCGGGCAAAAGGAGCGGGCAGGCCGCAGTTAAGATAGCTGTGGATATGGTACACGAGGGGTTGATCACCGTGGAGGAAGCTATACTCCGGCTCAAGCCGGATGACCTGCGGGCGCTTTTGCACAAACATATTAAGTCCAGTCAGCCGCAGGAGCCGCTGACCAAGGGCCTGGCGGCAGCACCGGGCGCCGTATGCGGCCAGGTGGTATTTACAGTGGCTGACGCGGTGATCATGTCAAAGAAAAGCATCGCTTCCATACTTGTGAGGCCGGAGACCAGCCCGGATGATATCCAGGGCATCGCAGCCGCCGACGGGGTATTGACTTCAAGGGGCGGACTGACCTCCCACGCGGCGATTGTAACCAGGGCGATGGGCAAGCCCTGCGTCTGCGGAGCTGAGGATATCGAGATCGACCCCGACAAGAAACTGCTCACCTGTAAAGGACACACCCTGCACCAGGGCGACACAATAACTATAGATGGAACCTCAGGCAACGTCTATTTAGGTACCCTTCCCCTGGAAGAAGGGACCATGATAAAGGAGTTTGAGGAACTGCTTACCTGGCTGGACGGAGCCAAGCGGCTGGGCGTCAGGGCCAATGCGGATATGCCTGAGATGGTAGCGCAGGCTATTAAGCTCGGCGCCGAAGGCATCGGCCTCTGCCGGACTGAGAGACAATTCAACGGACCGGAGCGCCTTTCGGCGATCAGGGAATATATCATGGCTGAGACAGCCGGGCAGAAGGGCAGGGCCCTGGAACACCTGAGCAAGCTTCAGAAAGAGGATTTTATAGCCCTCTTCAAGGAATTGAAAGGGCTGCCCATTATTATCAGGCTTCTCGACCTGCCGCTGCATGAGTTCCTCCCTTCGGAAAAGGAGACCACCGATGAAAAGACCAAACAACGTATAGCCGAGCTTAAAGAGATAAATCCCATGCTGGGACATAGAGGCGTGCGTGTTGCGGTAACCAATCCCGAGGTATATAGAATGCAGGTGGAAGCCGTGGTGGCGGCCAAAAAAGAGGTACCGGCGGATGTCTCGATAATGATACCGCAGGTGATTACGTCGCAGGAATTGATCATGATCCGGAAGAGCTGCACCGAAGGCTCCAACCTTAAGGTGGGGACGATGATGGAGACGGTCCGCGCCTGCATGAGGGCCGGGACGCTGGCTGAAGTGGCGGATTTCCTTTCTTTCGGAACCAATGACCTTACCCAGGCGGTGTACTCTTTCAGCCGGGAGGATGCTGAAAAGAAATTCCTCTCCACTTACCTCCAAATAGGTATCCTCGAAGATAATCCCTTTGAAATCATAGATATCAAGGGCGTCGGCCGCCTTATGGAAACAGCTATATTCTGGGCGCGCAGGGCCAGGAAGGATATCCCGATAGGTGTCTGCGGGGAGCACGCCGGTGAACCGACTTCAATAAGATTCTTCCACGCGATCAATGTTGACTATGTGAGCTGCAGCCCGTTCAGGGTGCCGATCGCCAAGCTTATCGCTGCTCAGGCCGCCATAGAGCAGAAGGATAAGGCTGAAGATATACTTTAAAATTGAAACCGGATAGGAAAACAAAGGAGGTTGACATGCAAAAGATATTTAAGGTTTTGGCATCGATAGCGGCCTGGGTTTTATTCCTGTTGGGTATAACGGGGATGGTATGGACGTGTGTCGCGGGGTGGAAAGAAACCAATTTCGAGATCATAGCGTGGTTCTCGCTGTGGGTCGTCACGCTTGCGCTCTCTGTTGTCGTCATGAAATTAAGGCAAACCCTGGAATAGGTCGCTAAATGCTGACTGTCAGCAGATAAATAAGCGGGATCGTCCCGAGGCTTAAAACATACATCGCGATAACCAGCGCGGAAGCAAGCCCTCCGTTGCAACCGTAGCGTGCAGCAACCACCGCTGCAATGGCGCCTGCGGGCATGGCCGCCTCTATTACCAGGACCTTATCTTCAAGCGGTGGCAAGCCGAATAAGTGTGCGCCTCCCAGCGCTATGAGGGGCTCGGCAATTAAATTGATAAGGAACAACGCGGCAATGGCTGGTAACAGCTGCCTGATGGGTATCTTCTGAAGCATTAACCCTACAACAAAGGCCGTAAAAATCTCTATGGAATTGCCCATTATGCCCAGAAGTTTGTAAATTGTTTTCAGTACGATGTTTTGTTGAGGCAGTTTGAGGAAGGAAAAGGCTATGCCCAGGACCAGGGCAATGAACATCGGTGAGCGGAAGAACTCCGCCACTGAAGCCAGCACACTCCTGCTATCCGTATGTTCTCTTCCGAAATACATGGCAAAAGGGATCGCCAATAGAAACAACGGCACGCCGGCGCCTAATTCGCTTATTACCAGGGCATCCCGCATTGCTTCCGGATTGTTGTGAAAGCACTGCATGATCAGGGCGTAACCCAGGGTGGATGAGCTGCCCCAGCCGGACACCAGGACAAAGGCGCCGAGGGATTTCCGGTCCATCTTTAATAACTTGCCGGCGGCAAAGCCCAGTGAGCAGGCAACAATGATCGTGCCCACCATAATCAACGCCGGCAGGAGTTTTTCGATCTCAAATGTCTGTTTGGAAAGATTCAGGAATATCAGCGCCGGTAAGGCAAAATCCGTTACCAGCCTGGAGAAGAGCGTTTGATGTTCAGTGGAGAGTATTGAGTACTTCCGTAGCAGAAGAGTGATTAAAACCAGCGCCACCAGGATAAAGAGCGACCCAAGCAACGCATAAAAATAATTCATACTATTTATACTGCCCACCTTCAGGACAACCATCGATATTATAACAAATGAGATGACTTGTCAGCCGCATATAGGTTTGCTGTAAGGTTTTAACAGAATCAGTGGTAAGATTAATTACGTAACAAGTGTAACCGTGATACCCGGGTGGAGCAATTGACCATGATCGACGTGATTTGACTCGAGATGACCGGCAATAATATGATGACCAATAACAGATCTAAGGAAGGTTGAAATGGCTGAGATGACGAAAAGGGAAAGGATAAAGGCGGCGCTGGCCGGGGAAACGGTGGACCGTGTGCCCGTTGCCTTCTGGAGGCACTGGCCGGGTGATGACCAGAAACCTCAATCGCTGGCCCTGGTTGCGCTGGACTTCCAACGCAGGTACGACCTCGACTTTATCAAGGTGCCGGTATCATCGGTCTATTGTGTGGAGGACTACGGCGTAACTCATACCTACAACGGCAGCTATATGGGCGACCGTGAGTATCTTGAGCGTGCAGTCAAGCGCGTGGAAGACTGGGACCATATTCACCCGCTTGATGTACATAAAGGCACGTACGGCTGGCACCTGGCGGCGCTGCGCACGATCATTAATGAAAAAGACGCCGGTACCCCGGTCATTTTCACCATGTTCAACCCGCTGGCCATGGCTGCTTATCTGGCCGGTGATGAGACTTTACTGGTGCATCTGCGCAGCGAGCCGCAACGGGTGCTGCGTGCCCTTCAAGCGCTGGCGGAGACCAGCGCCCGTTTCGTTCGCGCTGTCCTGGCAGAAGGATGTGACGGCATTTTTCTCTCCACACGCTTTGCCAGCTACGAGCTAATGAACGAAGATGAATACCGCCAGTTCGGCCGTCCCGGCGACACGGCGGTACTTGCGGCTGCCTCCGAGGGGGGCTGATTCAATGTGTTGCACCTGCATGGCCAGCATCCCATGTTCATCGCGCTGTCGGACTACCGCGTACAGGCGGTTAACTGGCATGACCGCACTGCCTGGCCCGGCCTTGCCGAGGCCGGTAAACTCGTTCCGCACGCTATCATGGGAGGCGTTGAGCAGTTCAAGACTCTCCACCTGGGAAGCACGGAGGAGGTCCAGGCCCAGGTCCGCGATGCCATCGAGCAGATGCGCGGCCAGCGCCTGATAGTGACAACCGGCTGTACCTATCCCCTGGGTGTCCCCCATAGCAATCTGCTGGCTATGAGGAGAGCGGTTTAAACCAGTCTTTATTTCAATCTACCGCTGGTCATCATTGAACAGACATCGGTATGTATTTTCATCCATAATAAAAATCATGGGTCAAAGGTAACTTCGGATATTACAGTCTAAGTACTCACTGTTTGGGACAGGTCAGTCGTGTATCTGAAGTCAGTAGCTTTGGCAAGAAATCTGCCAATATCAGTAGTATTTGAAGCGGTGCTGGCACTCCATATTATGGTGAAGACAGACTCTCGCTATGCGAGTTGTTGTCTTCGTTAGATTCGGATACGGTACCGTTTTCGTCGGCTTTTAGCGTAACATTACTTCTGCCTGAGGGGGATGTTTAGGGGGAGTTTTATTGTGCTCACGGTTACGGTGATGGATTTGGTACGCCAGCCTGCGGTGTTGGTAGCTGTTAGAGTGTAGGTTGTAGTTATGCCAGGTGATACGGTGAAATTCTCCGAAGGGGAAACAGCACCGATACCGGGGCTGAGGGTCACGGATGTTGCATTTGATACGGACCAGGTCATCCCTACAATGCTGCCTGCTAATATGTTAACAGGGTAAGCTTCAAAGTAATTTATGACCGGCAAGCTTGCGCTCGGGCTTGATGGAGGTGGCGAGGCAGCTTCAACTGATACCTGAGTGACGGCGGTTTGGCTGCCTGAACTGTTGATAGCAGTTAGCATGTAAGCGGTGCCCGCGCTGGGGGATACTGCGGCGGATCCAGACATGGCAACATTACCTATTCCGGGACTTATGTTTACGGTGTTGGCACCGGTGACCTGCCAGCTTAGCGTTGCCGAACCTCCCGTCGTGATATTGGCGGGACTTGCTGAGAAATCGTTTATAACTGGTGGTGTACCTCCTTGGGTTGACGGTGCCGTCTGAGATTGCCCTTCTCCAGCAGCGTGCTGCCCTTGTGTTTGTGGGACATTTATGGTGACGCAATTACCCGCTATGAGGGTAAAGACAACGAGTAACAAAGGCAACAACAAATACCATTTATACTTCTTCATCACAGCCTCCTGCCTATTTTTCGCTTACATTGCTTATTTTTCTATTATATACCACACGTTTAAAACTGGATACCCTGCGACTTGCCCTTAATGGCTGTACCACTTCTTAACTTAATCTACAAGTACAATAGCCTCAGAATCAGGCGGAGGGATTTGATGATACGTACTCATGAAATGACGTAGATCGGCATCATTGCTCAATTGCAGGTATACCTATATTGAGGGGTATGCCTTATCAAGGAACAGGTACAATACCAAAGTACTGCCAGTCAGATTGAGAGTCCGCCTTCGCCAAACAGGTCATTGCTTCAGAGACCTATCATGCCTCGTGAGAAGCTCTTTGCGGTTCTGACTCAGGTCCATTCCGGTCGGTGCGGCGGGATAAGGTTGACCGCTCATCAAGCCTGTCCAAAGGATGCGATTGTAGGTCGGGAAATCCATCTTGTCTGCGGAGGTAAAGTCCACCCCTTTCGTGACCTCTGCCCAGTATTCCGCGTCGTGCGTTGGCCTGGGCACGATCAGGCTGGCCGACTTGGGAGGCAGTGGCAGTTTTGTATTGTAGAGAGCCGGTGAGGGAGCGGCGGTAAAGCTCCACTTGCTTGGCGTTGTGTTGAAGACACCAGCCATGGGTCTCCCGAGTGCGTCATTCAGGTTCATCGGCGGGAGGCCCAGGACCATTTCTATCGTGCGTAAAAAGTCGATGGTGTTGTACTGTGTGGAGACCAGTGCACCCTGCTTCACATAAGCACCGGCGATGTACGCAGGGCTGCGATGCGAATCGACGTGATCAGGTCCATCCTGGGAGTCGTCTTCAATGACAAAGATCAGCGTGTTGTCGGCGTACTTGCTACCTGCGATCTTTTGGATCAGCAGACCAACCGCATAGTCGTTATCAGCTTGTTGCAGCTCCGGAGTATTCACGCCGTCAATCGCCGTGGAAAAGTTCCCGGTGTGATCGTTCATCAAGCGGACCAGGCTTAAGTGAGGAAGATCCTCTCCACCATTGACGTACTTGGTATCGAACTCCCGCTCCCACTCCTTGAAACGCCAATAGTCCGGATACGTGGGATCCCAACCGCGGAAGTACGGATCAGTATACGGGATGAGGGAAACCTCGGTAGGGTAAGCCGTAACCGTGTTGGTTGAGGCCGGATCGTGAGCGAGAGAAAGGCTGTAGGAGGAGGTTGGGGGGAATGTATAGCGGGTCCCATCAATGGAGAACCCATAGTTCCGCACGGTGAGTTTTGCTCTCAGCGCAGCATCCCACAAAAAGCCGGCATTGATTTCATTGTCCGGGCCATCCGGCGCAGCCGTATCGGTCTGGCCCGGCAGCACATCCGGATCGTCCGACGTCAGGGGATTGGCGGCTTGACGCCCAGCGACACCCGAAAGGGCAACGTTCACACTACGATTTAAACCACCCTGGTCGAGGCTGAGGCCGCGTCCCGCGTAGGCCACCGGGTATTGGCTTTCTACCATGCTTTGAGCCTGAGCCGCGGTGGACCATGCCCAGCCATCATAGCTGACTTCAGCGGTGCACATAAAGTTATCCAACGTGACGAACGTTCGAGCCAGCGAATGCAAATTGGGCGTGAGCGCCTTGCCGAATTCAGCCATAGAAGGGTCGCCATTGCCGATCTCAAGGTCGCCCAGAATCTGATCGTAGGTTCGATTTTCCTTGATGATAAAGATCACGTGCTTGACACCCTGACGTACAGCGTCCATGAC
>JAPLHJ010000221.1 GCA_026389675.1 Chloroflexota bacterium
GTGATGTAGGTTACCTTGTACTGGATAGCGGCCTTGCGGATATAGGAGTCGTCATACAAGCTCAGTTTGCCGCTGGGGGTATTGATGACAAGGTTGATTTCGCCGTTCTTAATGGCGTCGACGATATTAGGCCGGCCCTCATGCTGTTTATTGATGATATCCGATTTAATCCCGTTTTGGGCCAGGAATTCATGGGTACCCCGGGTTGCCCTGATACTGAAACCAAGATTCTGGAATTGTGTGGCTACGTCAAGCGAAATCGGCATCTCTTTACTGAATAAACTCAGCAGGACGGTGCCTCGTTCCGGGAGGCGTTGCCTGGCCGCTTCCTGTGCCTTGTAAAAAGCCATCCCGAAGGAATCAGCCATACCTAATACTTCACCCGTCGAGCGCATTTCCGGCCCCAGGACAGGGTCAACTTCAGGGAACATATTGAAGGGGAACACGGCTTCTTTTACACCGTAATGGGGTATAGACCGCTGTGACAGCTTGAGATCGCGCAATTTCTTGCCCATAATCAACTGCGTGGCTATGCGGGCCATTGAGACATTGCACACCTTTGACACAAGTGGTACGGTGCGCGATGCCCGCGGATTGGCTTCGAGCACGTAGACCACGTCTTTGGCGATAGCATATTGCATATTCATCAGGCCTACAACGTTCAGTTCCCGGGCTATCCTACTGGTATACTCGTTGATCGTTTTAATGTGCTTATCCTGTATGGTTAAAGGCGGAATAATGCAGGATGAGTCCCCTGAATGAATCCCCGCGAGTTCGATATGCTCCATTATGGCCGGCACAAAAGCGTCTGTGCCGTCAGCGATCGCGTCAGCTTCGGCCTCGATAGCGTTTTCCAGGAATTTGTCGATAAGAATGGGACGGTCAGGGGTAACGCCGGCCGCTGCGTCTACATACTCGCGCAGCGTGTCCTCATCGTAGACCACCTGCATGCCCCTGCCTCCCAGGACGTATGACGGCCTCACCATCAGTGGATAGCCTATCTTCCCGGCTACCTGCAGGGCCTCTTCGATATTTATGGCCATTCCGGACGCCGGCATAGGTATATTCATCTTAATCATCATATCGCGGAACCTGCCCCTGTCTTCGGCCAGGTCGATTGTCTCAGGGGAAGTGCCCAGTATTTTTACGCCGGATTTGTACAACTCAGCGGCGATGTTAAGGGGGGTCTGCCCGCCGAACTGTACAATGACACCCTCCGGTTTTTCTTTATCATAGATGCTCAACACATCCTCAACGGTGAGGGGTTCAAAATACAGTTTATCAGACGTGTCGTAATCGGTAGATACGGTTTCAGGATTGCAGTTCACCACAATCGTTTCGTATCCTTCGTCACGCAGGGTGAAGGCGGCGTGGACGCAGCAATAATCGAATTCTATGCCCTGGCCGATACGGTTGGGGCCCCCGCCCAATACCATGACTTTTTTTCGACTGCTGCTGATGGTTTTATCCGGCGCGTTATAAGTTGAAAAGTAGTACGCCGCGTTTTCCACGCCGCTGACCGGTACAGGCTCCCAGGACTCTTTCATGCCCAGGGATAACCGCTTTTGCCGGATATCGCTCTCCGTTACACCCACTAATTGCGAGAGATATTTATCTGAGAAACCGTCCCGCTTGGCCTTTTTCAGCAGCTCATCCGGCAATGATTTATTCTTGAAAACAAGTATCTCTTCCTCGAGTTCAACGAGCTCCTTCATCTGCTGGATGAACCATGGTTTGATAAACGTGATTTCATAGAGTGTTTGCACTTCGGCGCCTTTGCGCAGAGCCTCGTACATTACGAATTGGCGCTCGCTTGAGGGTTCCCTCAGCATTGCCATAAGTTCGTCAAGTGGCTTTGTATTAAAATCTCTGGCGAAACCGAGTCCGAAGCGGCCGGTTTCAAGTGAACGGATCGATTTTTGCAGCGCTTCTTTATAGTTCTTACCTATGCTCATAACTTCGCCGACCGCGCGCATCTGTGTGCCGAGTTTGTCTTCGGCATCCTTGAATTTCTCAAATGCCCAGCGGGCGAATTTTACCACCACGTACTCTCCCGATGGCGTATATTTTTCCAGGGTGCCGTCGCGCCAATAAGGGATTTCATCCATGGTTAAACCGGCTGCGAGTTTAGAGGAGATCAGTGCAATGGGGAAGCCCGTTGCCTTGGATGCCAGGGCCGATGACCGGGACGTCCTCGGGTTGATCTCAATCACCACCACCCGGCCTGTCTTAGGTTCGTGGGCAAATTGTATGTTGGTACCGCCGATCACGCGTATTGCCTCGACTATTTTGTATGAGTAATCCTGCAGCCGTTTCTGAAGCCCGGCGTCGATCGTCAGCATGGGAGCCACGCAAAAGGAATCACCGGTATGTACACCCATAGCGTCAATATTTTCGATAAAGCAGACCGTGATCATCTGGTTCTTTGCGTCACGTACAACTTCAAGCTCGAGTTCCTCCCAGCCGAGTACCGACTCTTCGATGAGTACCTGCCCGATAAGACTGGCTGCAATGCCCCTTCCAGCGATCGTCCGCAGTTCCTCTACGTTATAGACCAGTCCTCCGCCCGTCCCTCCCATCGTATAGGCAGGCCTGACAACGACGGGGTAGCCAAGCTCGGAGGCAACACGTTCGGCCTCCTCTATGGAGTAGACAGCTTCGCTTTTGGGCATGTCTATTCCTAAACGGTTCATGGTTTCCTTAAAGGCTATCCTGTCTTCCCCGCTGCGGATAGCGTCCACGTCGACCCCTATTACCTCGACGCCGTATTTATCAAGGATGCCCTCTTTGGCCAGTTCAGAGCTTAAATTAAGCCCGGATTGCCCGCCCAGATTGGGCAGCAGGGCATCCGGCCGTTCCTTTTCGATTATCTTGGCCATCATTTCTACAGTCAGCGGTTCCAGGTAGGTGATATGTGCCATGCCGGGATCAGTCATGATTGTGGCCGGGTTGGAGTTGACCAGAACGATCTCATAGCCAAGGCCTTTGAGGGCTTTGCATGCCTGCGTGCCGGAATAATCAAATTAGAAGGCTTGCCCGATGATAATCGGGCCTGATCCAATTATCATGATTTTCTTGATGTCGTTTCTTTTAGGCAAAGCATTCCTCCCTGTAACTTATATCAGCTCAGGTATTCACTAACCGGTTTGACGTTGTACAACCCCTTTCCTTTGGTTAGCGCCTTGAGAGCTGCCCTGGCGGTATCCAACGATGTAAAGCACGGGACGCGCCTTTCCACCGCGGCGCGGCGGATGTGGAATCCGTCCTGTAGCGCGATCCGCCCGCCGGTTATCGTATTCACAATTCCCACCAGGGAGCCTTTTGGATAAATGCCCCGGTGCCTTCCGTGGCATATAATTGGTATCCTAATGACGAGAAGCCTTTTATTATGGGTAGCGCCTCTTTTTTATTTTTGTCAGCGATGCTAAAAAGCAACCCGCCTCCAGGCGGAAGAATGAGACCCGCTGCCATCAGTGCTTTAACCATGGCCCCTTCGAAATTGTGGTCGATGCCCATAACCTCTCCCGTCGATTTCATCTCCGGGCCAAGATACGTATCCACACCTACCAGCTTTGACATTGAGAATACCGGCGCTTTGATGCCCACCAGTCTCTGTTTTCTAAAAAGACCGGTTCTGTATCCCTGCTCCTGTAAACTCATTCCCAGCATAACCTTGGTAGCTATGCGTACCATGGGGATGCCCGTAACCTTGGAGATAAAAGGGATAGTCCTGCTGGCACGCGGATTAACTTCAATCACGTAGACAGATGATTCAGAGTTATTTTCGCCCGGCATGATAACGAATTGTACGTTCATTAATCCTCTGACCCGCAGGCCTAAAGCCATCCTGATAGTATAATCTACCAGGGTATCCACTTCCCTCGCCGATAAATTGAGGCCGGGGTAAACAGCTATCGAATCACCGCTGTGCACCCCTGCCCTTTCGATATGCTCCATAACCCCCGGTATCAGCACGTCGACTCCATCGCAGATGGCATCAACCTCCACTTCTTTGCCCTCGAAGTATTTGTCGATCAATATCGGGCGACCACTGCCGAGATCCAGGGCCCGTAGCATATACTTGGATAATTCCTCATCGTTGTTGACAATTTCCATGGCCTGGCCGCCCAGCACATAACTCGGCCTGACCAACACCGGGTATTTCAATGTAGCGGCGGTGCTCACCGCTTCTTTCAGGGAGGTAACCCCGGCGCCGGGCGGTTGCGGTATGCCCAGCCCGTTTAAAAAACTTTCAAATCTCCGGCGGTCTTCTGCGACATCGATTGCTTCGGCGCTAGAACCGATAATGGGGAAACCATGTGAGGCCAGCGGTTCCGCAAGGTTAACGGCTGTTTGGCCACCGAATTGAACGATTGACGGGCAGCTTATATACCGCTGGTCAAGGAAGGATTCATTCTCAATAATATTACGCACGCTTTCATCGTCGAGCGCCTCAAAGTAGAGCCGGTCGCTGGTATCGAAATCGGTTGATACGGTTTCCGGGTTAGAGTTAATCATAATGCTTTTGTAACCGGCCTCCTGCAAGGCCCAGGCGGAGTGAACGCTGCAATAATCGAACTCTATACCCTGGCCGATGCGGATGGGCCCGCTGCCAATGACCAGCGCCTTGTTACCCGTTAACGGCTCAGCTTCGTTTTCTTTTTCGTATGTGCTGTAGAAGTATGGTGTTTCTGCATCGAACTCAGCCGCACATGTATCTACCATTTTATATACAGGTTTTATTAACCACTCGTTTCTGATCTGCCTGACTTGCTCGGGCAGGCGGTCGGCCAGCGTGCTGATCTGCACGTCAGAGAACCCTAAACGTTTGGAATCCCATAAAAGATCGCGGTTGAGAGGTTCCGACAGCAGCCTCCTTTCCATTTCGACGATATTCAACGCTTTATGTATAAACCATGGATCGATGCCGGTGAGGGTAGAAATCTCCTCTATCGGCTTGCCGCGCCTCAGCGCTGCCATGATAGCCCACAGCCTCAGATCGTTGGGTTCCAGCGGCAGGGAATCGAGATTGCCGTCTTTGCCCCAGTCCTTACCCTCCCAGAGCAGCGATTTATTGCCGAATTCGAGTGAACGGACAGCCTTCTGCAGGGCCGCCTCAAAGCACCGGTCTATGGCCATGACTTCACCGGTTGCCTTCATCTGGCTGCCGAGCGTCCGGTCGCCGGTGATGAATTTATCGAAAGGCCAGCGGGGAATCTTTACCACACAATAATCGAGAGCCGGTTCAAAGGCTGCCATGGTTTTACCCGTCACTTTATTTGGTATTTCATCCAACCTCTTGCCGGCAGCAATCTTGGCCGCCACCCTGGCAATCGGGTAACCGGTGGCTTTGCTTGCCAGGGCGGAGCTGCGGCTGACGCGCGGGTTTACTTCAATGATGTAGTACTCGCTTTGACGGACATTAAGCTGGTCGGGCGCCCATCTCCGGGCAACGGTGGGACTCGGGGTCAGGGCGAACTGGATATTGCATCCGCCTTCGATGCCCAGTGCCCTGATAATTTTCAAACTGGCCGACCTCAACATCTGGTATTCTTTGTCTGTCAGCGTCTGGCTTGGCGCCACTACAATGCTATCGCCGGTATGGATGCCCATGGGGTCTATATTCTCCATGTTGCATATAGTGATACAGTTATCTGCCGCATCACGCATAACCTCGTACTCCAATTCCTTCCAGCCGAATAAGCACTGTTCCACCAGTACCTGGTGGGTGAGACTGGATGAAAGGCCGTTGGCCGTGATGGTTTTCAATTCATCCAGCGTGCGCGCAACA
Organism: Chloroflexota bacterium; assembly: GCA_026389675.1. Lineage (GTDB taxonomy): Bacteria > Chloroflexota > Dehalococcoidia > GIF9 > UBA5629 > CAIMUM01. Next base: position 5,792 of record JAPLHJ010000221.1, read on the forward strand.
CCGCCACCTGTTCCGCCCAGGGTAAAGGAGGGGCGGATTATCAAGGGTAATCCGATTTTACCGGCAAATTTAAGAGCCTCATCCACCGAATTGGCGGTAATGCTATCGGGGATAGGTTCCCCTATATCCTGTATAAGTTTCTTGAAAAGTGAACGCTCCTCAGCATTTTTAATGCTCTCAAGCGGCGTGCCCAGCAGACGGACATCGTAACGGTCAAGCACACCTGCGTCAGCCAGTTCTACCGCCAGGTTTAGCCCTGTCTGTCCTCCAAGTGTCGGCAGAAGGCCATCAGGCCGTTCCCGTTCAATAATCCGGCTGACCACCTCAACGGTAAGGGGTTCGATATATACGATGTCAGCTATACCCTGGTCGGTCATAATAGTGGCCGGGTTCGAATTTACAAGTATGGTGAGGATGCCTTCCTCACGCAATGACTTGCAGGCTTGTGTGCCGGCATAATCGAATTCCGCGGCCTGGCCTATGATGATTGGCCCCGATCCGATTACCAGTACCCTGGAAGGTTTCGCCATCTAATTGTTCTTCCTTGCCTTTACAATATCGAGGAACTGCTGAAAAAGGTAAACGTTATCCTGCGGGCCCGGCGACCCCTCCGAATGATATTGAATGGATATGAGCGGCAGCTCCCTGTGCCTGAGCCCTTCTACCGTCCCGTCATTCAAATTAAGATGGCTTGGCTCCAGTCCGCCTTTCAAAGTCTCTAACGCTATGGCATATCCATGGTTTTGCGTTGTTATATAGATACGCCCGCTGGCCAGGTCACGGACGGGATGATTGCCGCCGCGGTGCCCGAACTTCAGTTTGAATGTATCTGCGCCGAGCGCCCGGCCAATGAGCTGGTGACCCAGGCAGATACCCATCATGGGGACACGGCCGAGCAGCGCTTTGATATTATCGATAATATCGGCGAGCAAGGCAGGGTCGCCCGGGCCCGGGGACAGCACGACTCCATCCGGTTGGAGGCGCATGATTTCTTGCGCAGAATAGGCGCACGGTACAACGGTAACCGAGCATCCCAGTCCGCTGAGGATCCGAGCTATGTTATAGCGCAGGCCCATATCCAATACCACCAGGCGCAGGCCCGGCGGTGCTTGATTTGATTGCTGCCAGGCGAAGGTTTTGGGCGTGGAAACCTCTCTGACAAAATCGGTGACTCCATACAGGGGGATCTTTTTCAGTTCAGACATCGATTCGGCTACCGTAAGGTCCGTGGACATGATCCCCATCATCACGCCCAGCGAACGTATATGCCTGGTCAGGCTTCGCGTATCTATGCCGCTCAGCCCGGGTATACGGTTATCTTTCAGATACGAGTCCAGCGTTTTCGATTTTTGCCAGTGGCTGGGCATGGGGCAATATTCCCTGACCACAAAGCCCCTGACCTGGATTTTATTAGACTCGATATCCTCCTCGTTTATGCCATAGTTGCCTATCAGCGGATAAGTGGGTATGACTATCTGCCCGGCAAAGGAAGGGTCCGTTAACATCTCCTGGTAACCTGTCATGCTGGTAATGAAAACGATCTCCCCCGACCCTGTAGCCGGGGCTCCAAAGGAGATGCCCTCATAGAATGTGCCGTCCTCTAAAACCAGCACGCCTTTTTTGCCTGGTGTCATTGAGCAATTCCTGATGAACTATTCCTATAGACGATCTCACCCCTGTGGATCGTGGCAACAACCATTCCCTTCAGCGTAAAACCGTCGAAAGGCGTGTTCTTGCCTTTGGAAAGTAGATTGTTCTTATCCACAATCCATTGCCTATTTACGTCCAACAGCGCGATATCGGCGGGGGAAGCAGCAGCAAGTGTGCCTGTTCGTC
>JAPLHJ010000223.1 GCA_026389675.1 Chloroflexota bacterium
GTCCCAGCGCCGTGTTCAGCAGGCCGAAAATACCACCCAGCACATTCCATATAAACCCGCCATTCCAGATCCTGTCCAGCAAGTTGCGCGGCAGTAAAAAAACCAGGTGGAGTACTATCAGTATTATGCCCATGGTCACCAGGAAGGTGAAAAAGGCACGCCACAAATGGTCCGTGGCAAAACTCATCCATGCCCAAACATAAGCCGTAAAGGCCCCGGTAAGAGACAGTGCGACGATAAAGGCCAGCAACCCGAAGAATTCCTTGACGGCGCCCTGTTTCAAGCCGCCTATCAAGCTGAAAACCAGGACTAAGGCAACTATGAGGTCGATGATGATGCCGGCGTAAGTTGGGACTGCCATATGCTAAATCCCCCTGCTAAATCAAAACATATTTTATAGGATTGAACGGGCAAGGACAATTCCCCTATATTCAATATCGCGTCGTTTACTGCTCAAGAACCGGCGCCGGCGTCCCCGACTGTGCCGGAACATCTGAAAATGGCAAATTGCCCGGTTTACCGTTAGAATTAGTACCCGTAGACTATTAAAAATATGGAGTTGAAATGGAAAGGACCCTTATATTAGTTAAACCCGACGGCGTACAGAGATGCATAGCCGGGGAAATACTCTCCCGCCTGGAAAGGCGCGGCCTCAAAATAGCCGGGCTTAAAATGCTGCAACTGGACACGGCACTGGCAGAGAAGCACTATGCCGTGCACAAAGAAAAGCCATTCTTCAACGATCTGGTCAAATTCATCACCTCCGGGCCCATCATCGCCGCCGTATTGGAGGGGGAGAATGCCATCGAATCGACCAGACAGACTATGGGAGCTACCGATCCCAAGAAAGCTGCCCCGGGCACCATCAGAGCCGACCTCGGCATCAACATGGAGCACAACCTGATACATGGGTCTGACTCACCCGAGAATGCCGAAAAGGAGATCGGTATTTTCTTCACACCCGGGGAGGTTCTGACCTACAGCAGGGATATCGACAAGTGGCTTACTGGATCGTAAGCAATCTGAGAGCCTTCTCGTACACGTTTTCCAGGCTGTAGAAGCCCCTCAGCTCCTTGGAAAATATGTGCACGACCACGCCCGCGTAATCCAGCAGTATCCAGCCTGAATCCGCGTCGCCTTCGCTGTGAAAAGGTGTAGCCGACTCTTTCTTAAGGGAATTTAATATCTCGCGGTGGATGGCGTCCACCTGCCGGTCGCTATCGCCGCTGCAGATGACAATGTAATCGGTAAAGGAACATGCCTGCCGCGCATCAAGCAACACCACTTCTTCGGCCTGCTTATCAGAGGCCAGTTCAACAGCCCGGCGGGCCAACTTTAACGGCTCCAGTTCATGCTCCTCAGATTTATTCCTGCTCTATGGCTATTTCCAGCTTTCTTCAACTTAAATTATAGCATACCCTCTAAAACACACTGCAACAAGCCTGCAACTTAAGCCTGCACATTAACGAGTAACAGGATGACTACGCCCATGCGTTTGGGCTTCAGGGAAGGTCATTTTGACATTTTCGTATATTTTGTCATAATTATCTTAGACGTAATGTCTTGATCAACTATATGCAGCGTCGGTATGAAAGCAAACGCATGACATATCGGCTATGGATAATCGTCAACATAA
>JAPLHJ010000003.1 GCA_026389675.1 Chloroflexota bacterium
AAGGACATCGAGCTTCCCGATCCCTTCGAGAACATGGGCGCGCAGTTAGTCAAGGAAGCATCCACCAAGACCAATGACAAATGCGGCGACGGCACCACTACCGCCACCGTCCTGGCGCAGGCCATCGTGACCGAGGGCTTCAAGAATATCGCGGCCGGCGCGGACGCCATGTCGCTCAAGCGCGGCATCGAGCACGCCGTGAATTCCATGGTAGCCGAGCTCAAGAAGATGGCCAGCCCGGTCACCACCAAGGAGCAGGTTGCCCAGGTGGCCACCATTTCAGCGGCCGACGCGCAGATCGGCAACCTCATCGCCGAGGTCATGGAAAAGGTCGGCAAAGACGGCGTCATAACCGTAGAGGAATCCAAGGGCCTGCTGTTTGAAACCGACTACGTCGAAGGCATGCAATTCGACCGAGGCTACATCAGCCCCTATTTCGTCACCAATGCCGAGCAGATGAAGACGGAGATCGAAGACCCCTATATACTTATTACCGACAAGAAGATCACCGCCATCTCCGAGCTCCTGCCTGTACTTGAGAAGGTTCTCCAGGTCTCTAAGAACCTGGTCATCATCGCCGAAGACATCGAGGGTGAGGCCCTGGCCACGCTGGTGGTCAACAAAATCAGGGGCACTCTCACCTGCCTGGCCATCAAGGCCCCTGGCTTCGGTGACAGGCGCAAAGCCATGCTTGAAGATATCGCACTGCTGACCGGCGGCAAGGTCATTTCCGAAGAGATCGGGCGCAAGCTCGATTCCACCGTTGTTGCCGACCTCGGCCGTGCCCGCAAAGTAGTTGCCGACAAGGACAACACCACCATAGTCGAAGGCAAAGGCTCTGAAGAGGCTATCAAAGCCCGCATCAAGCAGATCAAGGCCCAGATCGACGAGACCACCTCGGACTACGACAAAGAGAAACTGCAGGAAAGGTTAGCCAAGCTGGCCGGCGGCGTTGCCGTCATCAAAGTTGGCGCCGCGACTGAAGTTGAGCTTAAAGAGAAGAAACATAGGGTTGAAGACGCGCTCTCAGCCACCCGCGCAGCCGTTGAAGAAGGCATCCTGCCGGGCGGCGGCGTGGCAGTCCTGAACGCCGTCCAGATACTTGACAAGGTCAAGGCCGAGGGCGACGAGCGCACCGGCGTCGAGATCATCAAGAAAGCCGTTGAAGAACCCCTGCGCTGGATCGCCATCAATGCCGGCCAGGAAGGCTCTGTGGTTGTCGACAAGGTAAAGCGCAGCAAGAAGGGCATCGGTTATGATGCGCTCAACAATGACTATGTTGACATGGTCAGCAAGGGCATCATCGACCCGCTCAAGGTCACCAGGACCGCCCTCGAGAACGCAGCCAGCATCGCCACGATGATACTTACAACCGAGGCACTGGTCTGCGACCTGCCCGAAAAAGACAAGGGTATGCCACAGATGCCCCAGATGCCTGAGTACTAAAAACCACCGCAAATAAGTAGAAGAGGCCGCCTGCTTTCAGGCGGCCTCTTTGTTTTCCAGCCACCTTATAACTTCATCAATTTAGCAACAGAGCCATCGTCCTTAACAGGGCCGACGATCGCCAGGTTTAATTTCTCCGCCTTGAACAGTTCCCCCGCCACGCGCCTGATATCTTCCAGGGTGACATTTTCGATTGCCTGCTTAACATCGTCTATAGTCATTATCTTTCCCGTCAGGACCTCCTGGGCACCGTACCAGCCGGCCACCTTGCGGCTGTCTTCCATGCTGAGCAGCAACCCGCCCATGGACATCTCACGGGCCTTGTTCAGTTCCGCTTCGGATACGCCGTCCCTGGCCTTAGCCAGCTGCTTCAGGATAGCCTTTATGGCTTTGCCCGTATTCCCAGGCTCGATCCCGGCCATGATGCCGAAGACACCCGTCTCGCGAAAAGTCTCAATATAGCTGTGTACATCATAGGCCAGCCCCAGTTTCTCGCGTATCTCGGTAAACAGCCGGCAGCTCATACCTACGCCCAGTATTATGTTAAGCAAATACACGGCAAACCTGTCGGGATGGAAGACGGACGGCGCTTCCACACCCATCACCAGATTTACCTGCTCGGTTTCACGGTGCTCGATTACCGTTCGCGGGCCGGCCTGCTCAACTTTGCTTTCCCTGTATTCCGGCGCCATGCCCTTCTGCCAGTCCCCGGTGGCCTGACGGAGAAGCTCTATAGCACTATCGGTTTCAAAATTGCCCGCTATGCTCACCAGCATGTTGTTGGGTGTGTAATAGTTGTTAAGAATATACAGCATTTGCTCACGCGTAATAGCACCGACCGTTTCCTTACTGCCGGCCACGTCCCTGCCCATGGCTTTGCCCGGCCACATGAGCTCGTCGAATATCATCCCCACCCTCTGCTGCGGGGAATCGAGGCTCATGTTTATCTCCTCGATTATCACCTGCCGCTCCTTATCCACGTCTTCCGCGCGAAAGAGCGGGTTGCGCAGCAGGTCGACGATCACGTCCACCGCTATCTCAAAGTGCTGACTGGCTAACTTGCACCAATAAGAGGTGATCTCGCGGTCGGTCCCGCCGTTCATGATGCCCCCCACTC
>JAPLHJ010000017.1:0-15458 GCA_026389675.1 Chloroflexota bacterium
CCTAGGAAATTCAGTTGCAGTGCAGGGAGAAGCTGACGGCCTACAAGGTGCCCAAGCACGTTGAATTCAGGGCGGAATTGCCCAAGACCCTGGTGGGTAAAATATTAAAACGGGTGCTTGTAGAGGAAGAGCTGGCTAAGCAAAAGTCGGCGGCCAAGCCGTGAGCAAATGGGTTAGTTAGGCGTATAATGCTTGACGATAAAATCAAATCATTAGGAGGTTTTAACTTGTCTGACAAAAGGTGGTTAAACAACTATGACAAAGGGGTTCCCAAGACCCTGGAGCCCTATCCGCAGAAGACCCTGGTAGATTACGTAGATGAGGCTGTTAAAGAGCACCCTGATTATCCCATGGTGCTTTTCAAGAAGAGGAAGATGTCCTATGCCGAGATTCAGAAACTGAGCGACGAGTTCGCCGCGGCTCTGGCGGCCAAAGGTGTAAAGAAGGGCGACCGAGTGGCGCTGATCATGCCGAATATACCGCAGGCTATCATCTGCCGTTGGGGCGCATGGAAGATCGGGGCTATCCTGGTACATTTGAACCCCATGTACACCGAGGCGGAAATGGAGCACGCGCTCAACGACTGCGGCGCAGAAACCGTGGTTGTTATGACCATGTTTTACAACCAGTTTAAGAAACTGCAATCGCGTACCAAGGTTAAGCTGGTAATCGCCACTAGTATCAAGGACTATCTTCCGCCGGTGCTCAAGGTGCTTTTCACACTGGCTAAGGAGAAAAAAGATGGTCACCGCATCATTTTGCAGGCCGGTGATTTTTGGCTGACGGACCTTATCAAAGAGAAAGCCGGGGCCAAACGGCCCGATGTTAAGGTCCTGCCCGGCGATAACGCGCTGATACTTTTCTCCGGTGGTACAACCGGCACTCCCAAGGGTGTGGTGGGGAACCACCATTCACAGGTCATCACTGGATTACAGTTCAACAGATGGTTTGGTGAGATCGCCGAGCCGTACAAGGATGTGATGATGCTGGTACTGCCGCTATTCCATTCGTTCGCGACCTACGCCGTGATGTGCACGGCTATCATCGGCCACAGTGCGATGTCGCTGGTGCCCAACCCGCGTGACCGGGACGATGTCATTGCCACGATACAGCATGATAAACCTACCTATTTCCCGGCGGTTCCGGCAATGTTTATAGCGCTACTGGAGCACCCGGCAGTCAAGGCAGGCAAGGTTGATTTCAGCTCAATGAAATGCTGCAACTCGGGTGCCGCCCCGCTGTTGTATGAAACCAAGAAGAGGTTCGAAGACATCACCGGCGGACGCATCGTGGAGGGCTACGGGCTTACCGAGACCACCATGGCCTGCACCTGCACCCCTTACCGGGGTCAGTGGAAGCAGGGCTCGGTGGGTATGCCGCTGCCCGACGTCATTATCCGCATCGGTGATATTCAGACCGGCGCAGGTGAAATGCCTGCCGGCAAAGAAGGAGAGATCATCTTCCAGGCCCCACAGCTTATGGTAGGCTACGGGAATAGGCCGGAGGAGACCAAGGAGATGCTGCGGGACGGTTGGCTCTATACAGGCGACGTGGGTTACATGGATGACGATGGCTACCTGTTCATCACTTCCCGCAAGAAGGACCTTATCAAGCCCAGCGGCTTCCAGGTTTGGCCAAGGGAGGTCGAAGAGGTTATCAGTAGTCATCCGGCGGTCGCCGAGGTCAGCGTGGCGGGCATACCCGATGCCAAGCAGGGCGAGGCAGTCAAAGCCTGGATTGTGCTGGAGGCCGGCAAAACGGCCACAGCCGAGGAGATCCAGGCCTGGTGTAAGGAGAAATTAGTAGCCTATAAGATACCCAAGTATGTGGAATTCCGTAGCGATCTGCCCAAGACCATGGTTGGCAAAGTATTGAGAAGGGTGCTGCAGGAAGAAGAGACAGCTAAAAACAAGAAATAGGATAACCGGTAATAAGCTGCCCCCGGCCAATCAGGGCCGGGGGCAGTATGGTATAATCGATTCCACCGTAAAATAAAATCGCTTGGAGGTTGTTGCATGGCAGAATACCGATGGTTAAAGAACTACGATCCCGGAGTCCCAAAGACACTGGAACCCTACCCGCAGAAGACGCTCATCGATTATGTTGATGAATCGACCAAAGAACATCCTGACTACCCCATGCTTTATTTTAAAAATCGCAAGATTTCCTATGCTGAAGTGCAGAAGTGGAGCGATGAATTCGCTGCGGCGCTGGTGGAGAAGGGAGTAAAGAAGGGAGACCGTGTGGCGCTGATAATGCCGAATATACCACAGGCTATTATCTGCCGCTGGGGCGTCTGGAAAGCGGGAGCCATACTGGTCCACGTGAACCCTATGTATACTGATGCTGAGATGGAACACGCGCTCAACGACTGTGGCGCTGAAACAGTAGTCGTGATGACCATGTTCTACAACCAGTTTAAGAAGCTGCAGCCTCGCACCAAAGTCAAGCTGGTAATTGCCACCATTATCAAAGACTACCTTCCGCCGATGCTCAACGTGCTGTTTACACTTGTTAAGGAAAAGAAGGACGGACACTACATCGAGCTTGCAAAAGGCGATTACTGGCTGCTTGATTTGATAAAGCAAAAGTCAGGGGCCAGGAGGCCTGATTTAAAGATACTGCCGTCTGATTATGCGCTGATCCTGTTCAGCGGTGGCACGACAGGGACGCCCAAGGGCGTAATTGGCACACACCATTCCCAGGTTGTCACGGGGCTGCAGTACATGGCCTGGTTCGGCACATTGATAGAGAGTTACAAGGATATAATTATGACTCTCCTGCCTCTGTTTCATTCATATTCAACTTTCGGAGTTATGAGTACCGCGGTTGTAGGTCACGTGGCCATGTCGCTGGTGCCGAACCCGCGCGACCGCGAAGACCTGCTTAAGACTATTCAGCACGACAGACCCACCTTTTTCCCCGCAGTACCTGCCCTTTACATAGGGCTGCTTGAGCACCCGTGGGTCAAAGCCGGAAAAATAGATTTCAAATCGATGAAGTTCTGTGTCTCGGGTGCGGCGCCCCTGCTGGCTGATACCAAGAAACGCTTCGAGGCATTGACGGGCGGCCGAATCGTGGAAGGTTATGCTCTTACCGAGACTACCATGGCTTCCTGCGTCACACCGTACCTGGGCAAGTGGAAGGAAGGTTCCACCGGCATGCCGCTTCCGGATGTCGTCGTCAGGATCGGAGATATCGAGACAGGTGAAGGCGATCTGCCGGCCGGCAAAGAGGGCGAGATCGTCGTCAAAGCGCCCCAGCTTATGGTCGGCTACTGGAACAAGCCCGAGGAAACTGCCGATATGCTCAGGGATGGCTGGCTGTATACGGGTGACATCGGATACCTGGACGAGGACGGTTACCTTTTCATTACCTCGCGTAAGAAAGACCTCATCAAGCCCAGCGGCTTCCAGGTATGGCCGCGCGAGGTGGAGGAGGCGATCAGCTCCCACCCGGATGTGGCCGAGGTTTGCGTGGCCGGTATACCGGATGCCAAGCAGGGAGAAGCTGTCAAAGCCTGGGTGGTGATGGAAGCCGGTAAGAAGCTTACATCGGAAGATATCCAGGCCTGGTGCAAGGATAAGCTCGTGGCCTACAAGATACCCAAATTCATCGAATTCCGCAGTGAATTGCCCAAGACCATGGTGGGCAAGGTGCTGCGCCGTGTCCTGGTGGAGGAAGAAAAGGCCAAGAAATAATAATTGCATAAGATCTCAAAGGCTGACTGAATCAAGTAACCGCCGCCTGCTAACTGGCAGGCGGCGGCTGTAAGGACACTGAAATGACCGACTACCTATGGTACAAGAGCTGTGATCCAGGTGTGCCGCATAGCTGATCCCAGGCAGATGGAAGCTGTCAAGGCCTGGATTGTACCAAAGGGAGGACAAACCGTTAGCCCCGGGGAGTTGCAGAAATTCTGCCGGGAGAAGCTGACCGATTATAAGGTCACCAGGTTTATCGAATTTCGCAAGGATTTGCCCAAAACGTTCGTGGGCAAGGTGCTACGCAGAGTCCTGCAGGAAGAGGAGAAAGGCAAACAGGAAAAATAAAGCCGAATATATTAATATAGTGTATAAAAAATTTGTGAGGAGGCAGACAAATGGCGGATTATCCATGGTACAAATCCTATGATGCCGGTGTACCGGAGACCACACTGCTCGATATCATTGCTGAGACCACCCGGGAGATGCCTGAGCACACCTTTATGTATTACAAAGACAGGTATTTCTCATATAAGGAGGCAAACAGGCTTTTTGAAGTCCTGGCCGCAGCGCTGATTGCAAATGGGGTAAAACCGGGAGATCGCGTGGCCAGCATGCTGCTGAATACCCCGCAACAACTCATCGGCGCCTTCGGCGTCATGAAAGCCGGCGGCATCTATGTGCCGCTCAACCCGCTCTATAGTGAGGACGAACTGCTGCATACGCTAAACACGGTGGAGGCAGAGGTCATTATCGTCTGGGACCTGCTCTATGCCAATATCAAGAAAGTGCAGTCGCGCACCAAGCTCCGTTTGGTTATTGCCACATCGCTGGAAGACTACATATTGCCCGAGGCGAAGAAGCCTCACACTATGCAACTAGAGAAGGGAGATGTGTGGATGGACGAGCTAATGGAAAAGCATTCCAAGGACCCTGCGCCCTCGGTCAAAAGCAAGGTGGAAGATACCGCGGTGATCCTATTCAGCGGGGGCACCACCGGGGCGCCCAAGGGGGCCATGCTGTCCTTCAGGAACATGGTCGCGGTCGGGCTGCAGAGCATCGAGTGGAATAAGCAGGGCATGATGTCTCAGGATGATTTCACGATGGCGATAATGCCCATGTTCCATTCATATGGCTTTAACGGTGTGGTTGGCAGCTCACTCGGCATGCGCAGCCCGCTGGCCCTCGTGGCCAACCCCCGGGACCTTGATGATGTAATTTACACGATCAAAAAGGTCAGGCCGGCCTCAATGCCCTCCGTGCCGACGCTTTTTATCAACCTGATGGAGCACCCGGAGGTCAAGGCGGGCAAGGTAGACTTCAAATGTTTGAAATATTGCATTTCCGGTGCCATCCCGCTGATGGCTGAAACCAAGCAGCGCTGGGAGACCATGACCGGGGCGCCCATACTCGAGGCCTATGGCATGACAGAATCCACCGTGGTATTTACGATTGGCCCGATGAAAGGGAAATGGAAAGAAGGGGCCGTTGGATTGCCCTTGCCGGACGTGATACTAAAATTTGTCGATGTGGCTGATCCCGATAAAGACCTGCCTTATGGCGAGGAGGGCGAGGTCGTCGGCAAAGGCCCGCAGGTCATGCAGGGATACTGGAACAACCCAAAGGGGACCGCGGAGATGATTAAAGACGGCTGGCTGTACACCGGCGACATTGGCTATATGGACTCGGACGGTTACCTTTACCTGACGTCTCGCAAGAAGGACCTGATCAAGCCCAGCGGCCACCAGGTCTGGCCCAAGGAGGTGGAGGAAGTATTGTCCACCCACCCCGCCGTGGTAGAGGCCTGCGTGGGCGGCATCCCCGACGCGAAACAAGTGGAGGCAGTCAAGGCCTGGGTCATATTGCGACCTGGTGAGAAGGTTACTGAAGCAGATCTGCAAAATTACTGCAAAGATAAGCTGACGGCCTACAAGGTGCCCAAGTTTATCGAGTTCCGAGATGCGTTGCCCAAGACTATGGTGGGCAAGATACTGCGCCGCGTGCTGCAGGAAGAGGAGAAAGCTAAAAAGAAGGGTTAACATGTCATTGCGAGCAAAGCGAACCAATCTACTGCGATAATGGGATTGCCGAGGCGCCGCAGGCGCCTCGCAATGACATCAAGACAATATGATACTAAATCAGGAGGTTTGACTTGGCAGATTATCCGTGGTTTAAACATTATGATGCGGGTGTTCCTCGCACGTTGGAGCCGTATCCCGACAAGACACTATTCGAAGACGTGGCTGATGTGGCAAAAGAGAAGCCTGGACACCGCATGATCTGGTTCAAGGGCAGGTGGATGTCTTACAAGGAAATCGACCACCTGAGCGATGTGCTCGCCGCTGGTTTGGTGTCAGTTGGTGTAAAGAAGGGTGACAGGGTAGCCATGCTCCTGCCGAATTGCCCGAATGTAGTCATCGGTCAACTCGCTATCTGGAAGGCCGGTGCCATCTCGGTACCGATCAATCCGCTTTATAGTGAAGGCGAACTGGAGTTTGCGCTCAAAGAATGCGGTGCGGAAGTGGCGATAGTGCTTACCGCGTACTATGATGTGGTGAAGAAGATACAGCCGCGCACCAACCTGCGGCTGCTTATCGCTACCAGCATCAAGGAATACCTGGCGCCATTTATGAAATTCATGTTCACCCTGCTGATGGAAAAGAAGCTAGGGCAATATCTGGATAGGGTGCAGGGTAACGATATCTGGCTGCAGGACCTGATGAAAAAACACGCGGGTGACAGGAAACCTGATATTAAGGTAACCGGCAAGGATACCGGCCTGCTGCTCTTCAGCGGCGGCACCACCGGCACTCCCAAGGGCGTCATGCTCAGCCACGAGTCCATATTTATGAACGGGCGGCAGATACACTGCTGGTCGAAGCCTCTGGCCACAGACTGGGCGGATACGCTCGTTCTATTGATGCCCTTCTTCCATGTGTACGGTAATGTGATACTGCTGTCCACCGCCATCGCCGGCCGCTACCCGACTGCATTGATAGCCAACCCCCGCGAGGTGCCGGATGTGCTGGCTACCATAAAAAAGGTAAAGCCCGCCTTCTTTCCGGCTATCTCGGCAATCTTCATCGGGTTGATGAACAGGCCGGAGGTAAAATCGGGCAAGATCGATTTCAAGACCATGAAATCCTCCGTGGCGGCGGCCGCGCCCCTTCTGCCCGAAACCAAGCGGCAGTGGGAGGCGGTCACCGGCGGCAAAATCGTTGAGGCCTACGGCCTGACTGAATCGGGCGTGCTGGCCATGGGACCTTTCCTGGGCAAATGGAAGGAAGGCGCCGTGGGCATGCCTACCCCCGATACGGTAATCAAAATTGTCGATATCGAGACCGGTAAGCAGGAGATGAAAGTTGGAGAGGCCGGCGAGATCATAGCCAGCGGGCCGCACATCATGCAGGGCTACTGGAACCATCCGGAGGCCACAGCCGAGATGCTGCGCGACGGCTGGCTGTATACGGGTGATATCGGCTACCTGGACGAGGATGGTTACCTATTCATTACCTCGCGCAAAAAGGATCTCATCAAGCCCAGCGGCCACCAGGTCTTTCCCGTTGAAATAGAGGAGATAATCTCGCAGCACCCGGCTGTGATCGAAGTGGGCGTAGCCGGCGTGCCGGATGCCGCGCAGGGCGAGGCCGTCAAGGCCTGGGTCGTATTGAGGGCCGGGCAGCAATGCACCGTTGAAGAGATCCAGGTCTTTTGCCGCGATAAGCTGACCGCTTATAAAATACCCAAACACGTGGAGTTCCGCGATGCCCTGCCCAAGACCATGGTGGGCAAAGTGCTGCGGCGTGTGCTGCAGGAAGAGCACAAGGCGAAGGGTAAGGCCGACAAATAGGTTAGCAGTTTACAGTAATGATAAAGGCGCGGGCGCACTCGAAAGTGCGCCCGCTGCCTTGATTTGTCATGAAACAATGGCTTTATTATACGAGGGTTATGATATAAAAACGTACCGGAGGTAGCGGGCAATGCCGAAACAATATAGTCATGATGATGTGTTGCTTCTTTGCGATAGGCTGGAAAAAACTTATACACCTGCTGTGGCAGATACCCTGGACGACATGGGTTTTATGCACCAGAGCATGGAGTCAGGGTTTGTGTCTATTATCACGGATGCAGTAGTGGCCGGACCTGCTTATACCATCGAGGAGGCCCGAACCAGGAAGTCAACCAAACTTGCAGAATACGATCCTGCTTTCGTTGCACAGGCGCTGTCAGCCGTTTTTGGGAGTATGCAGAAGGGACAAGTGATCGCGGTCAGTACCAACGGCTTCTGGGGAGCAGGCGCTTTTGGGGAGCTGATGGCTACCACCTCAAAATATGTTGGTGGGGTTAAGGCGGCGGTTGTTGATGGCCCTGTCCGCGATATCCGGCGTACTCTGGAAATCGGGTTTCCCGTCTGGGCAAGAGGAAATATACCGACCGACTCGATCGGCCGGACCGACCTGGTGGGAGTGGGCAGCCCTATCCACTGCGGTGGTGTTACCGTTAAACCCGGTGATATCATCTTTGCCGACAGGGATGGTGTAGTTGTCATACCGGTGCAGGACGTCGACCTTGAGGAAGTCGTTGTTAAAGCGGAGGAGATCGTGGCGGCCGAGCGCAGGTCGCGCCAGGAGATACGCAACGGCATGTCCCTGCTGGATGTTTATAAGAAATACGGGAAACTGTGAGGTAATAAAGAAATGGCAAGAAAACCCGAAAGCAAAAACCTGCTGAAGCATACGGATAAGCTGTTCACGGCTATTGTAAGAAAAGCCCTGGTAGAGGCCTGCGGCGTTACATCCGCTGACCTAGAGCAGAAGCCGTTAATCGGGATTGTGAATTCCTGGAACGAATTACTACCCGGGCATCTGCACCTGAGGGAGGTAGCCAGGTCTGTCAAAGATGGCGTGCTGATGGGTGGAGGTATTCCCCTGGAATTTAATACGGTTGCGCCCTGCGACGGTTACTCCAACGGGCTCCCGGGCATGAAGTATATACTGCCCATGCGCGATATCATCGCTGATGCTATCGAGACCATGACGCTTTCGCACTGCCTGGACGGACTGGTATTCCTGTCGGGGTGCGACAAGATAGTGCCGGCCCAGCTTATCGCGGCGGCCAGGTTGAATTTACCCTGCATTTTCGTTACCGGCGGACCCATGCTGCCTTTTGATGCGTTTGCACCCAGGGGCACGCCGCAGATAGTCTCGATGATAAGCTGCCCGGGTCCCGGCGCCTGCAGCGGGATGGGGACAGCCAACTCCATGCAGTTTCTGGTTGAGGCCATGGGGCTTTCCCTGCCCAACAGCGCGGTGACCCATGCTGTGCATCACATGAAACATATCATGGCCAAGGAGAGCGGCAAAAGGGTTGTTGAATTGGTCAACGAAAATATAAGGCCGTCGGATATCCTCACCGCTGACACTTTTCATAATGCGCTGGTAACTGTCGCCGCTGCGGGTTGCTCGACTAACACCACCATACACCTGCTGGCCCTGGCGACTGAATTGAATATCAAGCTGAGTCTGGCCGATTTTGACCGCGTGTCGCGGCAGGTTCCGCACATGCTGGGGGTATATCCATCGGGCAATTACTTCCTGCTTGACGTGTACAAAGCGGGCGGTTTACCGGCCTTATTGAACAAACTCTCTGGGCTTTTAAAATATGATGCCATGACAGTCACTGGCAAATCGCTGCGCGATAACAATAAGGCCGTCATCTGCTCGGATAACGACGTGATACGCAACCTCGATAATCCCTATCATAAGGAAGGCGGCCTGGCGATCCTGAACGGAAGCCTGGCGCCCACGGGGGCTGTGGTGAAGAGCAGCGGCGTGCCTGAAAATATGCTGGCCTTCTCAGGTCCGGCGCGCGTCTTCAACAGTGAGGAGGAGGCTATAGAGATCGCCATGGAAAAGGGATTCAAGGCAGGCGAGGTTATCGTTATCCGCTATGAAGGCCCGAAGGGTGGTCCGGGCATGCGCGAATTGCTGACCGTAACCGAACTGCTATTCCAGCTTGGCCTGGCGGAATCGGTGGCGCTGGTCACCGACGGGCGCTTTTCTGGCTTCAGCCGTGGCCCGGCTATCGGGCATGTTACACCCGAGGCTTACAACGGCGGCCCGCTGGCATTGGTTAGGGAAGGCGACCTGATTAAAATAGATATCCCCAACCGCAGGCTCGACCTGGATGTGCCGAAGAAGGAACTGGACGCACGTAGAGCTGCCTGGAAGCCGCCGCAAAGGAAGCTGAGCGGACACCTCAGGAAATATGCGGCAATGGTTTCGGAAGCTGATAAAGGCTGCGTGGTAACGGTAGCTGACAACTGAGTAGTTGACATAAAATGACACTACTCATAGCTTACGAAAGGTTATAGACCCAATCTGTGATATGCCGGTCACAATAGTAATAATCCGAAGAGAGAGGTAGGTTTGCTAAATGGACAACAATAAAGTCGCGACTGAACAAACGGTGACCAACGGCCAGAGGAACTATATATTCATTCTTCTGTTCATATTGATGCTATGTGATCAGGCGGATAGAATGGTGATCTCATCGCTTTTCCCCTACATCCAGAAGGACTGGGGTATTTCCGATTTTGAGTGCGGTATGTTGATCTCAATGTTTTACTGGGCCGCCGTTATCTGCGTTTTACCTGCGTCTATTTTGGTCGACCGCTGGAGCCGTAAGAAAAGCATAGGCATCCTCTCGATCATCTGGAGCTTAGCTTCGTTTGCCGGCGCCTTCGTCCTCAATTTCAGGCAACTGCTCACCACCAGGACGATCATTGGAGTCGGTGAAGCCGGCTACGGCCCGGCCGGCGCAGCCATGCTTTCCTGGCTTTATCCCCTTGAAAAGCGGGCGCGGATCTTCGGCATCTGGAATGCAGCGCAGCCGCTGGGCATGGCGATCGGTGTGGCGCTCGGCGGTATCATAGCTGTAAACCTGGGATGGCGGCACGCCTTCGGTATAGTGGCCATACCCGGCTTGATCGCGGCTATCCTTTTCTTCTTTGCCAAGGATTATAAATCGGTGCCGCTGGAGAAAACGGTTGCCGGTTCCGGCACTGAAGCGGCTTCCAAGTTCAGGATGAAGGCGAAGGACGTGGCAAAAGAATTCCTGGGCACGCCAACTCTGATACTCACCTACCTTGGTTTTGCAGGTGTGATCTTTGTAGTCACGGCGATATCCACCTGGCTTCCCAGCTATTTTCACCGCATAAGCGGCATGCCGCAGGACCAGGCCAGCCTGAAGGCCAGCCTGGTGCTGGTACTCTCTATGGTGGGTTTCTTTATAGGCGGGTTCCTTTCGGATATCTGGGTCAAGAAAAAACTGAATTCCCGCCCGCTCTTTGCCGCCATAACCACACTTATTTCGGCATTGCTGGTGTTCACCGCATTCTCCTTAACCGGCGATGCGCAGTACGCGGTACTTATTATCATGGGAGTAATGGTTACCACCTTCGCGCCGGCCGGTTTGGCCGTGGTACAGGAAGTGGTACATCCGGGTCTGCGGGGCATGTCCTATGCCATTGCAGTTCTGTGTATGAACCTGCTGGGTGGTTCACTGGGGCCCATCGTGATAGGTTCGATTTCAGACGCTTCTAATCTTCAGACGGCCATGCTGACGCTGCCCATTTTCCTTATAGTTGCGGCAGCTTTATTCTTTGCTGCATCCTTTTTCTACGTGCGTGATTTCAACAAAGTTGAGAAGGTGCAACTTGAAGTGGAAGCCTGAGACCATTTCCGGGTTATAAGGTACCGGTTTACAAATTCATAGTGTTGCATCGACGCAAAAGGAGTTGCATATGAAAATACTTATAACGGGGAGCTCGGGATACCTCGGCCGGAATATGGTCAGGGCTGCCATAGAAAGAGGGCATGAGGTTGCCGGGTTGGATATCACCGATTCAGGAATAAGTGATGCTGCCTTCAAAGAATATAAAGGCGATGTAACGGATCTTAATACAGTTAAACAGGCCACGGCCGGTTGCCGGGCGGTATTTCACCTGGCCGCTGCACTGGCACAGTTTGAGCGGGATGAGAAGCGAATGCACGATGTGAATGTTCGCGGCACTGAGAATGCGCTGGAGGCCGCACTGGAGAACGAGAACGGGGTAAAGAAGTTCATTTATACGTCTTCTGTGGAGGTTTATGGAATAGCTGTACCCGTTCCCTGCACAGAGGCAGCGCCCATTGCACCGGTCTGCCAGTATGGCAGGGACAAAGTTGAAAGCGAGAATCTTTGCCGGGATTATTTAGCAAGGGGCCTGGACATTACGGTCTTCCGGCCACCCACTATCAACGGCCCGGGTCAAAACGAGCCCTTTCTTGTCTCACAGATGGAGGGGATTTCGCTGGGAAAGGCCACACTGCTGCCCGGCGGCGGCAGTACCAGGTTGCAGATGGTAGACGTTGATGACGTTTCAAACGCATTTTTCCTTGCCCTGGAAAATCCACGGTCAAAAGGCGCGATAATGAACCTTGGCAGTGATAACGTTCCGACTTTAAAAGCTATGGCGGAAGCCCTCTATAAACATGCAGGGAAGCCGCCCAAATTCATAATTATAAATGCCGCAGTGGCGCGGGCGATAGTCGCAGTATTAGCTGCTTTGCATGTTTCTCCGATAGAACCCCAGCATCTGGAAATAGCACTGCGCGACTATGTCTTCGACAATTCGCGAGCCAAAGATGTACTGGGCTGGAAGCCGGCCAAAGACGACATTCAGTCTTCCGTTGCAGCCTACGACTACCAGATGAAGAAAAAGTCCAATTCGTAACAGGATTTATAGCAGAGGAGGTTAATATCCATGACCGCAGATAAAGTAAAAGCTGCCGTTATGACGGAGTTCGAAAAAATTGAGGTGCAGTCCTTTCCTAAACCTGCGATATCTAAAGATAGTGCGCTGGTAAAGATGAAGATGTGCGGCATTTGCGGCACGGATAAGCACCTTTTTCACGGCCTGCCGCCCGCTCCGCTTTTTGTGAAACGTCCTTTGATACTTGGCCATGAAAACCTCGGCATCATTGAAGAGATAGGTGACGAAGCTAAAAGGAAAATGGCCGTGCAGGGCGGAGAGATCAAGGTCGGTGACCGTGTGACCTGGTATGCAGGCATCCCCTGCGGGGAGTGCTGGTATTGCCGCTTCCTGCCGTCCAATCACGCGGCCACGCTCTGTCCTAATGCCAAAGGGTATGGCCAGAACATGTGCGCGGCCGATCCGCCGCATCTTTTCGGCGGTTATGCTGAGTACTGCTACTTGCTGCCCGGAGTATGGGTATATAAAATCCCGGATGATATGCCGGATAAAGTGGCTGTGCTCACCGATATATTTGCAGCCACTATCGGGGTTCGCAAGGGTATGATGCCCTATCCCGTTCTCAAAGAGGGGTTTGGACCGGGAGATACTGCGGTTATCCTTGGTTCCGGGCCGATTGGCATGGCAGCCGGGATTACCGCGCGGCTGGCAGGCGCTTACCGTGTGATACTGGTGGGCGGCATAAAGGAGAGACTAAGACTGGCTGGAGAATTGGGTGTCTTTGACCATATCGTTAACATCGAGGAAATGCCGGATGCGGACGAGCGTGCGTTTTATGTGCTTTCGCTTACACCGGGCGAGGTCGGCCCGGACATGGTGGTGGACTGTACCGGATCTCCTGATGCTGTACCCCAGGGGCTAAGCATGCTGCGCCGCGGTGGTACCTTCGTTGAACTGGGTAACTTCCTTGATACAGGTACTACTACGATAAATCCTTTTATGCACCTCTGCTTTAAAGACGTTATCCTGGTCGGGCAGTGGTCGTGCCCTCCCCAGTCGTTCGATAATGCGCTGAAGTTGATGGAGCTTGCCATGAAAAGGGGCATTCCACTGGAAAAAATAGTTACGCATAGCTACAAAATTGAACAGGCCGGCGAGGCACTGCTGTCGGACGTTTATATGAAGGCTATAATAACACCGTGAGGTATAAAGCATGGAAGTCAGTTTAATCGGCCAGAGCACATTGCTTATTCGTATGTCCGGTATCAGTATGATGACTGATCCCTGGTGGGGTCAATTCGAGTTTATCAGGGCGGTGCCGGTATCCATGGATCCTGAAAAAATAGATAACCTGGATTTGATGCTGGTCTCTCACAACCACATCGACCACTGGTCGGACCCTGCCATCAAGCTGGCAGCCAGGCTGGGCAGCGAGATAATCGGCTCGAAAAAAGCCGTGGAGAGGGCGAGAAAACGTGGACTGAAGAATCTGAAAGCTCTTTTGCCCGGAGAATCCTGTGAATACAAAGGACTGAAAATACTGGCTGTCCCTGCAGACCATCCCTTTGCCCCGGATGCCATCGGGTTTGTGGTCAAAGGGGAACAGACTTTTTATTTCTGTGGCGATACGCGCTATACCCCACTTATCAGGAAAGCATTGACCGGCATTGAGATTGATGTTGCTTTCTTGCAGGTTGCCTGTTCCAACTATCCCTTCATAGGTAAGGATGGTATGGAGATTCCGGATGTCATCAGGTTCGCTGAGGAGCTAAAGCCTAAGGTTGTGGTGCCGGTGCACTACCAGGTTAAAGGCAAGGTGCTCGATTCCAAAACACTGAGGTCAATCAAATTATCGGCGAGGCTGGCAGTGCTCGAGCCCGGGTCAACCTGCGTAATTTAGTCGGGAAATGTAAACTATGACGGATACGAATTTGCATAAAATACCGTGGGGTGCGGTGGATTCGCTGGCTTTTAGCCTTCCCGAAGGCTGGGAAGTGATGGGCAGTTTTAACCCGGCCTCGTTGACTCCGGTTGCGGAAGTCTCTGAGGCTCTGGAAAAAGCGCTTTCTCAGCCGACCGGCAGCCCGCCCCTTGATGTGGCCGCAAGGGGGAGGAAGAAGGTGGCCGTCGTGGTGGATGACATATCGAGGCCCACCCCTGCCCACCTGTTGGTCGGCAAGATACTGGATACTCTTGAGAGCGCCGGCGTTAACCGCGAAAATATAACATTAGTTGCCGCGCCTGGCCTGCACCGGGTGATGGAACTGGATGACATGGGGAAGAAAGTGGGCAAAGAAGCGCTGGCAAGGGTTAAATGGGAGAGCCATGACTGCCGCGACAGCGCACGGATGGTTTATATAGGTAAAACAGAGAGAGGGACTCCTGTTTACATAAATAGGACGGTGGCTGAAGCTGATTTTCGCGTGTTGATAGGTACGATAGAACCCCACCCGCATGCCGGTTTCGGCGGAGGGCTCAAAAACATCTTACCCGGGGTAGCGGGGGTGAAAAGCATATCACGTAACCATGCCATCTGCGCCGATCCCAGGTATTTCTTTTTGTTGGGCACGGACCCCGACAGCAACCCCATGCGCTCTGATTTAGAGCAGGCCGCCGGAATGCTTAAGGGTGAAACCTTCATCGTTAACACGGTCCTGAATGCTGGAATGCAGGTAGTGGGAATTGTGGCCGGTGACCCCATCGGTGCGCACCGGGAGGGAGTTATTTTGGCGAGGCAGGTTTTCCGGGTCAAGATACCGGCCCAGGCCGATGTGGTCATCACTGACTCGTTCCCCATGGATATCGATCTCAGGCAGGGTATCAAAGCGGCCGCCAACGTGCTGTTCTCGGCCAGGCCGGGTGGGGTGATTATCGCCGCCCTCAAATGCGAGGAGGGTTTGGGCAATATGAAGGTGCCGCGCCTCAGGCTCTCCGGCCTGCCGGCGTTTATCTGGAAACCCATCGTCTGGTTGTTGGGGATGCTGGTTTCACGTATATCG
>JAPLHJ010000017.1:15469-23687 GCA_026389675.1 Chloroflexota bacterium
TCGCCTGAGGAGCGCTTCTCTACGTACTTTATGCTGAGGGCGCTGCTGCGCAACAGGATGTTTATCTATGCCCCCGCTATCGCCGGCCAGGTTCGAGGGATGCTGCCGGGTGTACAGTTCTTCAGCGATTTCAACGAGGCATTAAAGACGGCAGCTGCGATTTACCCGAAGGCGAAAGTTATAATTTTCCCCCAGGGTGGGGCGATTTATCCGGAATTGCCCGCCTGATCCGCCTGGGTTGTCAGATTTAAACCGGGCGTCAGCCCCCGGGCTTCTAAAATAGCGGCAGTAAATTTACGGGCGGTTTCGGTTATGGTTGCGTAATCTCCCTGGGCTACAGCCTGCTTATTCACAAGATTACCACCCACGGCTACCGCCGCCGCCCCGGCGCGGATAAAATCTCCGGCGTTTTCAAGTGTTACGCCGCCTGTTGGCATCAGTTTGAGTTCAGGGAAAGGCCCGCGCAGGTCTTTGATCAGGTGAGGTCCCCCGATTGAGGCCGGGAATAGCTTGATTATGCTTGCGCCGGCGCGGATGGCAGCCACGATTTCAGTTGGGGTGAAAACGCCTGGTATGGCAACCTTGCCCATTTTCCTGCATACTTTGATGATATCGGGTTCCAGTGATGGGCTTACGATGAATTCGGCCCCGGCCCTGATGGCAGTGACAGCGGTGCTGACGTCGAGTACCGTGCCGGCTCCCAGCAGGGCTTGCCTGATAACGTCTATGGCGCCAGGTACGGTCATGGTTATCTCAATGGGCAGTACGCCTCCCGCTGCTACAGCAAGGGCGATATGCACGGCCTGTTCAGCGCTGCCTGCCCTGATGACAGCTACCAGGCCGCAATCTTCGATCATTTTAAGCGTATCGGCAATATCAGGCATGGTCTTATCTCACGATGCGCAGTCCTGAACGCTTAACCACTGCCGTCACTTCTTGCAGCGTGCTCCAGTTCAGGTCTCCCGGGATAGTATGTTTGAGAGCGGCCGCGGCATTGCCGAATTGCAGGCCTTTCT
Organism: Chloroflexota bacterium; assembly: GCA_026389675.1. Classification (GTDB taxonomy): domain Bacteria; phylum Chloroflexota; class Dehalococcoidia; order GIF9; family UBA5629; genus CAIMUM01. Next base: position 16,486 of record JAPLHJ010000017.1, read on the forward strand.
TGATTCCGGAGGTCAGGTAGCCGTATAAGAAACCGGCGGCGAAGGAGTCGCCGGCGCCTACCCGGTCCACTATCTCTACCTCGTAGGTACGGTCACGGTAAATTTTGCCGCCTGAGGCTGCAATGGCCGTCCAGGTGTTCCGCCATACGGAAAGGTCGCCCCTCAGGGTTATAGCGACGATTTTGAAACCGAAGCTTTCAGCCAATCGGCGTGCCGTTTCCTCGAAGTTTTCCCCCTTGAGGCCAAATACACGGTCCGTATCTTCCTCAGTGGTGATGAGAATGTCAACGTACTTCATCAGGGGCGTCTGGCGCTTTTGTGCCTCGGCAGTGGACCATAGTTTGGCCCGATAGTTTAAATCATAGCTGACAACACAGCCGTTTCTTTTTGCAGCTTGCAACGCTGTCAGTGTTGTTTCAGCAGCGGACTTGCTCAGGGCCGGAGTAATACCGCTGACGTGGAATGCACCAGAATAGCTTAATATATTATCCCAGTTGACATCCGTTGGTTGAATCAGGCTGATGGACGAGTTACTGCGGTCATAGAGCACCTGGCTTGCCCGCGGGGAGGCGCCGAACTCCAGGAAATACAATCCCTGGCGGCCTTTGTGGCTCATAATAACGTGGGAAATATCCAAGCCCTGCTCATCCGCTTTGTTGCGTGCCATGCGCCCGAGAGGATTATCGGGCAGCGCTGATACCCAGGCGCAGTTAAGACCCAGCCTGGAGGCAGCCACTGCTACATTGAATTCACCGCCTCCCACCTGGATGTCGAGATTACTGGCCTGCTCAAGGCGTTGAAAGTGGGGTGGGGAAAGGCGGACCATGGCCTCGCCGAAGGTTACCAAATCGTATTTCTTTTGTTTCATAGCTGTTATGACCTCTCTGCCAGGAGGCGTTCCCCCTTAACCTTTTCCATTTACCATCTCATGTAATTCAATATTGTTCCTGCCCTTTCATAAAGGCCAATACCTCTCGCAGGCTAAACGTACCTTCCATAGGGCCCATGCGCGAGGTGGCCAGCGCGCCCATGGCGTTGGCCAAGCGTGCAGTATCGTACAGCGTCAGGTTATCAATATAGCCGCTGATAAACCCGGCATCGAAGCAGTCCCCCGCTCCGGTGGGGTCAACAGCCTTAACTTTAAAGCCGGGAACATCGATGGCGCCGTCCCCGGAAAAGACGCGGCAGCCGCTTTCGCCCAGCTTGAGCACGACCACTTTCACGCCCATCTCTAAAAGGCGGAGGCAGGCTTTATCGCTGTCCGCTTCACGCGCCAGCAGGCTGGCCTCCCCGCCGCTGGGCAGCACTATATCCGACAGCTTGACAATTGGGAGAAGTATACCCCGGAATTCCTCGGCCGAAAGCAATTCCGGCCTGAGGTTGGGGTCGAGGCTGACACTGCCGCCGGCGCTCTTTACAGCCTGGGCCATGGCTATGCAGGTTTCGCGCATTACGCGGCTAACTGCCAGCGAGCAGCCCATCAGGTGCAGGTGGCGGAACGATCCGGCATAACGGGCAGCCCGGGCAGGCGGCGGCAGCCTGTCTGAGGCTGTGCCGGCAATGTGGAAAATGAATTTGCGGCCTCCTTGTTTATCGTAGGCAACGAAAGCACAGCCGGTTGTTTTTCTTTTTACGGAAGCAATTAACTTGCTATCTATACCGTCATGTTTAAACCTGTCGCGCAGGAGTTGTCCGAAGCTGTCCTGGCCGGTTGAGCCGACGAAACCGGTGCGTTTGCCTATCCTGGCGGAGGCATCGGCAAAATTGGCCGGCGCGCCGCTGGGGTAAGGACCTTTAAATTCTCCCGTGACGTCCAGCGGTTGGCCGGCTGCGGGACGCATCAACTCCACAATCATCTCCCCCGTAGCCAGCACCTGTCCTTCTCCCCAAAAGGGCAATTTCCTGCGCCGTTCGAACTCGGCCTCGAGCATGGGGACGGTGCCGTATAAATTGAAAGCCCGGCAATATTTCAATATCTGTTGTGTGATGCGGCTGACCACGAACCCGTGGGGGTCAAAGCCGTCCTTTTTCACATTCGCGTAAAGACGCTGACGGGCTGCCAGCACCGCACGGTCCGTCCAGATATAACGCGCCCCGGTCTTGAGCAGCCAGCTTTGCCTCTCGGCTGAGAGTTCGCTGAATGATTTCCCCATCTCATCGGGGTGGCGCCATTTTTCCCAGCGACCGGAGCGGATTACCGCGTCCATTAGGGCTTCCCTGAAATGGGAAGAGCTATTAGCTGCTTCTTTCAACACTGCTGATTTCAGTGATTCCAGTTCAAAAAGGGCATCACATTCAAGCTCCGTGAATTCGGGGCCTACGTTAGCGCCACCCATTTTGCTGGCCGGGTAGGCGGCAGGGTTTTCCACGTTGTCGGTATAGTGCCCCTTGAGCACCATGCCGTGGCGGCTGGCGGTTTTGTAAAGCTCCGCCGCTACCTGCGGGCTGAACATGGTGGTAGCCAGGGCGGTTCCCACCTTGCCGACGATAAAACATGGCCAGGCGTCTGCCAACCCCTCCTCGTTCATCCTTTTGCGCAGTCCTGCGAGGAAAGCATTGAACACATCCTCATTGGCCAGCCCGCCGTGGATCTCCTCAGTTCCAACCTCATAGGCAATAATGGGCAGCCCCTTTTTTATACGATAAGCCTCGCAGCTTCTTATCAGCAGGACGGTCCTCTCAATGATGGTGTTTACGTCGAGTCCCCGGCCGGCCGGCAGTTCACGGTCAACCGTGGGGTCGATGTGCAGCAGGTCGAAATCGGCTTCAATCGCAGATTCCAGCGACTTTTTAACAGCGGCCAGTGTACGCCGGTAAGGCCATTTTTCAGTCGTGTGCCTGTCCCTCAGCCAGGGCCCGGCATGGTCAACCCCGAGAAGAACGGGGCCTTTGAAGCCGGCTTTTTGAGCAGTTTGCCGTACTACCGTAGCGAAGCGTGCGTGTGTCCAGCCTGTGTAGCCGCCGTCCGGGTCAACCTGGTTCAGGGTTGCGGCAAAGAATATCGGGCAATCGGCTTCTTTGGCCGCCAGCAGGGCGGCCTCCACCACGGCCTGCGAGTTGGCCGAAACGGCCAGCAGCGTGCGCCAGGGCAACCCCTCTATCAGCGCAAGCCGTGAAAATGAGTGTAGTATGGCCCCGCACAGGGTCAACCCGCTGCCCGCAGCTATACGCCTTAAACGGGAAACATCCGCTGCCATATCTGAAGATATCCTATTGCATCAACTGGCAGGTATTATACATCATCGTTATCGGGTAACAATTCACAGGATCGGCTTGCCGCGGACTTCGCCGCACCAGCAGGTCAGGCTACATTCCAGGAACTTGACGTCCTCGAACCCCTGTCCTTTAAGTATGCAGGCGGACTGGTAGGCGCGGCTGCCCCGGCGGCACATGACTATGATCTCTTTGTCTTTGGGCAGGTTTTCCAGGTTCTTGGTCAGCACCGGCTGAGGTATCAGCTTCACCTGGGGCGCTGCGATACTGGTAGCTTCGTGTTCACCGTGACCCCGGACGTCGAGCAGCACAAAATCCTCTTTCGCATCAAGCTTTTTTTTTAACCTGGCGGGCCTGATGCTTGCAGTCCTTCCCTCCATCTTATTGCGCACCAGATTGGCGGCGTGGTGCAATGCATCGAGTGCGGTGTTGAACGGTGGGGCATAGGCGAGGTCAAGGTCGGCCAGCATATCCACGGTCATGCCCATGGTTATCGCGGTGGCCAGCACATCGATCCTTTTAACCACTTCGCCGGGACCGATGCCCTGGCCGCCAAGGATGCGCCCGGTCTGTGCATCGGCAATCAACTTGATAATGATTTCCTTATTACCCGGGTAATACTCGGGTTTGTCAGGGGCGGGCAGCAAAGCCGAGACTACTTTAAAACCCGCATCCAGCGCCTGTTTTTCACCGATACCGGTGCGCCCGACGTTGAAGTCAAGGACTTTAACACAGGCGGTGCTGACGATACCGTGGAACTTCTCTTTGCCGCCAGTTATACGCGAGGCTATAACATGCCCGTGTTTGTTGGCCGTGGAGCCCATGGGGACAAAGGCTTTTTGGTTGGTGACGAGATTAACGTTGGCCACACAATCGCCCCCGGCGAAAATATCAGGGTCGCTGGTCTGCATATATTCATTGACGACAATATCTCCAAACTGCCCTATTTCCAGCCCGGCATCTTTGGCTAACTTCGAATTGGGGCGCACCCCTATGGATAGTATGACAAGGTCGGCTTCAATCCTCTCCTTTTCCATGACAGCGTGGCTGACTTTGCCCTCGGAACCCTCGAACCCCGTGATCTTCTGCCCCAGCTTGAGCACCACGCCCCTGTCCATCATATGCTTGGCTACCAGGTCTGATATCTCATCATCCACCAGGGCGGCCAGGACACGTTCCAGTGCTTCCACCATGGTGACCGCGAACCCGCGGGCCACCAGCGCTTCGGCCATTTCAACACCGATGAGCCCTGCTCCCACGATGACAGCTTTTTTGGAAACAGATTTATCGATTAAAGCTATTATTTCGTCGGCATCCGGCACCCTTTTCAGTACATGTATGCCCTTCAGTTCAATGCCCTTGAGCGGGGGTATCACGGGGTTGGCGCCGGTGGCGATCACCAGCCGGTCATAATCTAATGTGTAGCTCTTATCGCCCGCTGTGTCGGTAACACTGATTTTGTGCGCGGCGCGGTCGATGCTATCCACGCGGGTATTGATCAGGACGTCCACATTACTGAGCTTTTTGAAGCTGGCTACATCCCTCTGTATGAGGAAATTCCGTGGTTTTACCGACCCGGCTATAAAGTAGGGTAGCCCGCAGGCGGCATACGAAATCAACGCTTCATCCTGTAACATGGTTATGCTGGCCCGGGGGTCAAGCCGCCGCAACCTGGCGGCTGTCTTGGGCCCGCAGGCCCCGCCGCCGATAATGACTACCTTCATAATATTATCCATATTTTATCTCCCTGAATGTGGCAATAGTTGTCAATCTGTATCATCATACCACATCACAAATAAGCTAAGTTCAGTCGCAAATTACACATTTTGATTTTAAATATTTAATTCCGTATAATTCTAAGCTGATCGCGAGTTAGCGTAGTGCTTCTTCTTATCAGAGTCTTGTTGCACCACTTATAATATTTTAATTCCTTCATCAAGCTACAATGAGCAGATCATTGCTTGTCTATAAGGAGGTACTCTATCGTGCAAGATAAAGATGGAAAAGTCGGCGCCCTGGTTGATACTGAATGGCTGAATGAACATCTGTCAGATTCCAGTATCAAAATCATAGATGCAAGGCCTACTCCCTTATACCTTGCCGGCCACATCAAGAATGCCGTCAATTCTTCCTACGGACCATCCGAATATATGTCTCATGGCGCAGATATCTCTCGCGGCGGCGGTGTGGAAGTATTTTCGGACCCCAGAAAAGGACTTCCCTATCAGGATTTACCGGCACAATCTCTAATTGAAGTATTCAGTAAGAAACTTGGGATAAGGCGTGATGACCATGTCATAATCTATACTGACGGGGCCGATGCGCTTGCTTCAAGGCTATTTTATACGCTTGATTCTATGGGCCATAAGAAACTCTCAATACTGGACGGTGGGCTTGAACAGTGGCAGGCTGACGGTTACGAAACCAGTGATGAGAGGACTCATGTCAACCCGGTTGACTATGGAGCGGCAGAAATGAATCAGGGCTGCTGTGCTGATACCGAGTGGGTGCTATCCCATATGGCAGATGCAAACGTTAAGCTCGTCGCAGGACTCGCTTACTATTCCCTATTCTTTTCATTTCAAGCGTGACGGCACCTGGAAATCGGCCGATTCAATTAGAAAAATGTACGTGAGCTTTGGTGTTATGCCCGAATACATAGTCATTGCCTACTGCAATCATAACATGCATGCAACTGTCAATTACTTCGCCCTTCGTTACATTGCCGGATTTGCGGATGTCAGGATGTTCATGGAATCGGCTGTAGGCTGGTGCGCGGACCCCCGGGGATTGCCATTGGTCACCTATGGCGATCACAATGCACTTAAAGAGACTAAATGGGTTTTTTACTGGGGGGTCCAGGCGCCTCCCATTATGAATGAAACAAAGATTAGGATCGTGGACGTGAGACCCGTGAACGCGTATAACGAAGGGCATATTCCTTTTTCGTTCAACTTGCCGATCGAAAACTTTCTCTCAGAAGAAGGAGCAATACAGGCTGTAGATAAAATCGAAGCACTTCTGGGCGCCAGCGGTATTTCACGGGACTGCCGCGTCGTAGTATATGACGATGGCGATGGCCATGATGCCGCACTTCTTTTTTGGATACTGGAATATCTGGGCCAAAGAGAAGCCAGCGTGCTTAATGGCGGATTCGCAGTCTGGAAGCAGAGTAAATACATGGTAAACAGCGATCCAGCCATAATTGATGAAAGCAAATCGGACTGGACATTCGATATATCAACCAAACCGGTTACCTATAAATCAGAACGCTACGAGGAAAAAGTTGCTCTACCGGAGTGGGTAAACCAACATTTCCGGGATCAGGATAAGACTTTCCTTGTTTCCGGTGAAGATGAATATAGCCCCGGTTCGATTCATATTCCATGGCTAAAGAACCTGGTTGAAAATAAGCTAGATAGCGCCATAAATCTCTTCAATCTTTACAACAAGGCTGGCGTGAATCCGATGGAAGAAATCATTTGCTGTTCAGAATCAATAAGGGCTTCGGCTCACGCCTATCTGGCCCTGCGTTTGCTTGGCTATCCCAGAGTTAGAGTTTGCCTTGCGGACTGATATCTTCACCGTAACAAAAACTATTTTAGATAGCAAGGAGGTTATTTTATATGCCTGAAATTGATTTCTCGACCGTAAAACCAGCCAAAGTAGTAGATACCAGGAGTAGTGCTTGCCCTGGCCCGTTGCTGGAAGCTAAAAAAGCGATGGGAGTAGCACGTACTGGAGAAACTATAGAATTATGGGTATCTGATCCGGAGAGCAAAGAGAACATAGTGATCTGGGCCCAAAAAGTTGGACACAACTACCTGGGGGTTATCCCCGGCGACGGCTATGATAGGATGTTTGTTACTCGGAAGTGATGCGTGAAGATGGGGGGTGAGGCAGAAGTTAAAGCTGATTTCAGGCATAACCTTTCCCTTTCTACAGAAAAAGGCGCCGATGGTTATTATACAGGCTGATTAATTGCCCGC
>JAPLHJ010000119.1 GCA_026389675.1 Chloroflexota bacterium
CAATCCTCCGAAGTTGCTGCCGCCGCCCACGCAGCCGATGATGATGTCGGCTTCGACGTCGGCCATTTCCAGCTGCTTCTTGGTCTCAAGTCCGATTATGGACTGGTGCAATATGACATGGTTTAATACGCTGCCGAGAGAGTAGCTGGTGTCATCGCGGCTGAAGGCGTCCTCGCAGGCTTCGCTGATGGCCATGCCCAGGCTGCCCGGGCAATTTGGATCATCAGCCAGCACCTGTTTGCCGAAGTTAGTATCGGTACTGGGGCTGGCAACGACCTTTGCGCCCCAGGTCTCCATCATGATGCGCCGGTAGGGTTTCTGGTTGTAGCTGACCTTGACCATATAAACCTTGCATTCAAGGCCCATGTACTGGCAGGCCAAGGCAAGTGCGCTTCCCCACTGCCCTGCACCCGTTTCAGTGGCGATGCGCTTGATGCCGGCCTTCTTATTGTAGTAGGCCTGGGCGATGGCAGTGTTCAGTTTATGGCTTCCGGCCGGGCTGACGCCCTCGTATTTGTAGAATATCTGGGCCGGTGTGCCCAGCGCCTTCTCCAGCCTGTAGGCGCGGATAAGCGGCGTGGGACGGTACATCCTGTAAACGTCCAGCACCTCGTCGGGGATCTCGATGAAATGTTCCTTGCTGAATTCCTGGTCGTTCAGGGTGGAGGGGAACAGGGGTGGGGGCAGGATGGTGGGCTCATGCGTCGCCGGATGAAGAATAGGGGGCAACGGCTCAGGCAGGTCCGGGAGTATGTTATACCAGGAAGTCGGCATATCCTTTTCGGGAAGAATGAATTTTGTTAGTTTTTTAGCCATTTAATTACCTCGTTAATTATTTTTTATATGTGCTTGACTATGACGGTTAATCAGACCAAATTCTCGGCCCGCCAGGGCCACATATTAAATACCATGTTGCAAACCTCCATATAATAAAATAAGCCTCTCGCCGAAGGGGCGAGAGGCTAAGCTTCGCGGTGCCACCCTAATTAGTTCATTGCTGAACCATCTCTTTCAGGTACGGCCATTTTACCGGCGATACCCTGGATTCTGATTACGCTATCCCTGCGTCAAAGCCTACTTGAACCAGGTTCTTTCGGTTTGCGGCTCCCGGGTCCATTCAATCTCCGCTCCGGCGTCAGCTCTCACCGTTCTGACTCTCTGTAGCCTTCGCTGCGAAACCTACTATTCCCGTTCACAGCCTTTCAAATATTCAATTGTTCTTATAATAAACAAAATGTTGTATGACTGTCAACTAATAGGCTCTTCCAATACAAGCTGTAGGGGCGGACATTCATGTCCGCCCGCTCTTCGGACAGGTCTAAAGACCCGTCCCTACTTTTGATCCGTCAGGAAAGCGTGAATTGAGGCCGCTGCCCGTTTTCCCGCGCCCATGGCGCTGATTACGGTTGCTGCCCCTGTTACCACGTCGCCGCCTGCCCATACCCTATCCTTGACCGTTTTACCGCTCTGTTCGTCCGCTACTACGGTGCCCCGTTTGGTGATCTCAAGGCCTTTGGTGGTGGCAGGGATAAGCGGGTTGGGCGTGGTGCCGAGGGCAACTACTACCACGTCGACATCCATAATGAATTCACTGCCCTGCTTGGTGATGGGGCGCCGCCTGCCGCTGGCATCCGGTTCACCCAGTTCCATCTCGTAACATTCCATGCCTTTGACCCAGCCTTTATCATCGCCGATGATCTGCTTGGGGTTGGTGAGGAGCTTAAAGATGATCCCTTCCTCCTCGGCATTCTCGGCTTCCTCATGGCGGGCGGGCATCTCGGCGCGCGACCGGCGGTAAACGATATACACTTTGTCCGCCCCTAACCTCAGCGCGCAGCGCGCGCTGTCCATGGCAACGTTTCCCCCGCCTATAACCGC
>JAPLHJ010000199.1 GCA_026389675.1 Chloroflexota bacterium
CGCACAGGGTCAACCCGCTACCCGCTGCCATACGCCTTAAATGGGAAACATCCGCTGCCATATCTGGAGATATCCTCTTACACTAACTGGCAGGTATTATACATTATCAGAGCACCTTCTCTCCGCATACCCCATCATCGCCCCAGCAGGTAAGGCTGCCCTCCACGAACTTGACATCCTTGAGGCCGGCAGCCTTAAGAGTACAGCAGGCCTGGTAAGCGCGGCTGCCTCGGCGGCAGATGACTACGGTCTCAGCACTTTTATCCAGTTTGTCCATCTCATTGTATAGTTTCGGCTGGGGCAGTAGCTTCAATTGCGGTGCTTCCAACCAGGTGGTGTCGTTCTCAAACTTGCTCCTGACGTCAAGTCACGCAGCACGAAATCATCCCCCTCAGCTATCTTTTTTTTTGCCGTGGCGGGGCTGATGCCCACCGTCCTCCCCTCCAGCTTGTTGCGCAGCAGGTTGGCGGCATGGTGCAGCACGTCCAATGCCGAGTTATAGGGTGGGGCATACGCGAGGTCGAGGTCCGCCAGCGTGTCCACCGTCATGCCCATGGTGATGCCTGTGGCCAGCACGTCGATGCGCTTGACCACTTCCCCCGGCCCGGTGCCCTGACCGCCCAGTATGCGGCGGGTCTTCTTGTCCGCGATGAGCTTGACGATGACCTCCTTGCTGCCCGGGTAATAGCCCGGCTTATCAGGGCCCGGCACCATGGCCGTAACAATCTCGAAGCCGGCATCCATGGCCTGTTTCTCCCCCAATCCCACCCGCCCGGTATTGAAATCGAATACCTTTACGCAGGCTGTGCCGACGATTCCGGGGAACTTCTCGCTTCCACCCGTTATATTGGCCGCTATCACGTGCCCATGCTTGTTGGCGGTCGAGCCCATCGGGACGAATGCCTTTTTCCCCGTGATGATATTTACAATGGCTACGCAGTCGCCTCCGGCGTAGATGTCCGGATCGCTGGTCTGCAGGAAGTCGTTTACGGCGATATCGCCGAACGGTCCTATTTCAAGTCCCGCCTCTTTAGCCAACTTTGAATTTGGACGCACGCCGATGGCGAAGATGACCACATCGCCTTCAATACTTCCTTTATCGGTAATGGTGCGGCTTACCTTCTCTCCTTCGCCTGCAAATTCTACCACTTTCTGTCCCAGTTTAAGCGTAACCCCCTTGCTCTTAATGTGATTGGCCAGCAGGTCCGATATCTCCTCATCGAGTATGCCGGGCAATACCTTATCCAGTGCTTCGACCATGGTAACTTCCAGTCCGCGCGCGGCCAGCGCCTCGGCCATCTCTACTCCAATCAGACCTGCGCCCACTATTACGGCCTTTTTTGTGACCGAATCATCAATCAGTGCCCTTATCTCGTCCGCATCGGGGACACGCTTTAGTACGTGCACACCTTTCAGATTGATGCCCTTGATAGGAGGCACGATAGGGTTTGAGCCGGTGGCGATGACGAGCTTATCGTAATCGAGGCTGTATTTTTTATCGTTGGATAGGTCAAGCAGGTGAACCTTATGGGCGGCTCTATTTATGCTCTCTACGCGGGTACCGGACAGCACATCCACGTTGCTTATCCTCTTGAAGGCGGCAGCATCGCGCACCAGTAGCGCATTTCTGGATTTAATCACGTTCGAGATATAGTACGGCAGCCCGCAGCCGGCATAGGAGATTAAATCTTCGTCCTGAACCATGGTTATCTGCGCGGTGGAATCGAGTCTGCGCGCACGGGCAGCCGTCTTGGGCCCGCAGGCGCCCCCGCCTATGATAACGATATTCCTCTTTTTGTCCATTGCCATAAGCCTCCTTCCGTATCTGGTTTGCTGGTGTTGCGGATGTTATTATACAGGCTGATTAATTGCCCGCAAAACCACCTGACGTTATACTTTTATTAAACAGGCTGATTATAGACGATGAAAAACGGTTATATATTAGTAGCCTTAGCTGTCCTGGCGCTGGCAGGGTGTTCGGGATTTCAACTTGATACACTGCTACCGAAGAAGGCTGCTGTAGCCAGGCCTGACGTCCTGATATTCAAGGCGGAGCCGTCCAGGGTTGAGAGCGGTTCGGCCACAAGATTGCGCTGGGATGTGAATGGTGCGGAGACTATTATCATAGACCACGGGATAGGCAGGGTCGGAGGGTTGGGCAACATACAGATAACGCCCTCTGAAATAACAGCCTATAATCTGACCGCGGTCAACGGCGGTGGAACCGTGGTAAGTTCGGTAATAATAAACGTAGTGCCGGTGGTAGTGAAGCCGGCCAGCCTGCCGACTGTGTCGCCGGCTTCCTCCTCAATGAGACCGTCTAACGTCTCTGCCGGCTTACTGCCCAAGTTGAACGATAACGAAGAATACGTCTTCTACAAGGGCGCTGTCATGGTGGGCGCGTGTAACCAGTATATCGTACTGCGCAACAACCCCTCTGCAAAGAATCCTTCGTGGGCGGAACTGAAGGCCTTCCTCAAGGCGGCCCAGACCGACCGGCAGGCTTATATTGCCGGAAAATTTACCTGCGGCGATTTTGCCGAGATACTGCATAATAACGCTGAAGCCGCCGGTATCAGGGCAGCCATCGTGGCTATAGAGTTGAAACCGGCCGAACTGGCCGAAGGGGTCATCTACCACTCGCTTGACGCTTTTGAAACCACCGACCACGGCCTGATGTATATCGATGACACCTCGTCATCGCAGGGTTATTACGCTGATAAAGAGGTCAACGTGGTGGTGGGCGACGATTATACCGCGGTATCGATATTCCCGCAGCCGGGGCAGATACTGACCTGGCCGAGCATGGGCAAAATTATGGCCATTGACATTTTCCAGTGGTAATGGAATAAAAAACCTGCTCCGCAAGACTCTTAGCCGCCCGCCGTGCGATAATATCCATATCTTAATTGCAAGGAGTACCGCCTGATGAGCAGATTTGTCGATAGATTAGAGGGCCTTAACAAGTCAAGCCTGCCTGCTATGGGATTTCGCAGGTCCGAGGCTGATGACACGCCTCTTTCCATGCTGGTGGCCGTTGAGCTTACCGGCAAACCCGAGGATGAATTGAAGGAGGTTGCCACCACCGGCGCTGCTGCCGGTATACTTGACCCTGCAGGGCTGACTCCCGCCGCGCTGGTCAGGTACCTGAAGAACAAGGTTGATATGCCGGTCGGCCTGGTATTGGGGGGTGGGAAAACGGGTACGGGCGCCAAGCCGGAGGGCAGTGATATTGATTTCATCGTGTTCGATATGAACCTGCCGGTCAAGTCGCTGGCAGGCAACGAATCGGGGTCCGTGGGAAGGATACTCAGGTTAGATACCGGCATAGAGCCAGGCCTGCTAAGGTCGGTGCACGGGCTGCAGCCGGGTATCGAAGCCGTGATGATAGATATCCGTGTACCGTCACTGACCATCGAGACGCTGATGCATTGCCGCAAGGCGGCCGATTTCACCGGGCAGCCCATTATTGCCCTCACTTTATCTAAACTCACTGCGGCTGAACTGGCGGCACTTCGCGATGCCGGCATCAAATGCCTGGTCCTGCCTGCAGGATCCACTGCAGCGGAAATAAGTTCGCTCATCGATGATATCCGTGCTCTGCCGAAACCTGAAAAAAAGAAAGATAAAAAGGGCATTGCCATCGTGCCCAGGATGGGGCTTACGCCGGCGCCTAAGGAGGATGAAGGCGGCGACGGGGATGACAATGATGACGACTAATTGAGAGTTTTCTCAATAGTGCTGCACTTGAGAGTGTGAATCAATATGACGCAGAATCTCTGGCTGTTCCTACTGTCGGCGGCCGGCATTTCGCTCTCCGGAGTGATGCTGCCCGGTCCGCTGACGGCCGCTACTATCGCCAAAGGATATAACGACAGGAACGCCGGGGCCATAATCGGCATCGGGCATGGTATCGTAGAGATACCCATAATCGCGCTGATTTATTTCGGATTTGCTGCTTACCTTGCCGACCCTGTGGTGAAAATGGTCACCGGTCTGGCCGGCGGCCTCATGCTGGTAGTCATGGGGCTGCTGATATTCTTTACCTTCAGGAAACCAGTTGAGGGAGCATCGGTTATGCCTTATAGCCCACTGGTGACCGGCATGGTGATGACCGGCGGCAACCCCTATATTTTCCTCTGGTGGGCTACCATCGGGGTGGCCTTGATATCCGGTGCGGTCACCTTCGGCATTTACGGCCTGGTGCTTTTCACCATCGTCCACCTCGCCTGTGATATCGCCTGGGACCAGGTGGTTTCAATGACGGTTTTCCGCACACGGCACCTGTGGACGCCGAAAGT
>JAPLHJ010000228.1 GCA_026389675.1 Chloroflexota bacterium
GATATTACCGCTGGCATCCTGCGCCTTTACATAAAATATATAGTTGCCGTTGGGCAGGCCCTGGAATGAACGGGCCGTATCTTTCAGGAAGGGCGTGAAGTCCTTGTCGTAGCCCTGCAGGAATGTTGCATAAGTGAAATTGGATGGGTCAACCGAAGGGAGTCCGCTGCCCCATTTGAAAGTTACCGCATTGTAGTTTATGGTACCCGACGGCCCTTCCTAGATAATGGTGTAGAAGCGCGGGCTGTTGCCCGGGGATAAGACAGGTTGAGCGGGAGGCGGCGGAAGGTTGGGGGACGGGTTGGGAGGAACGCTGCAGCCGGGTTGGGCCGCGTATAAGACACAGATGGGTAGCAGCACCAGGGAAAAGATTATCGCGGTTACACGTGCCATCTGATTCTCAGCCTCACCTTAGCATTATACAATCTGCACACGGTAACGGCTAATATTATGCCTATGTAGCTATGCGGTATACGTGGTATAATTTACAATCGTCTGTAAGCAACCAGGAGGTTAAAGTGCCAGAAGAAACTAAACTAAGAAAGTTGACATGGAGAAAATAGTCTCGCTGTGTAAAAGGCGGGGCTTTGTATTCCAGAGCAGCGAGATTTACGGTGGCCTGGCCAGTTGCTGGGATTACGGTCCACTGGGAGTGGAATTGAAACGCAATATCAAGAACTACTGGTGGAAGAAGGTGGTGCAGGAACGTGACGACATGGTGGGTATCGATGCCAGTATTATGATGCATCCGCAGGTGTGGGTGGCCAGCGGCCATGTAGCGGGCTTTTCTGACCCGCTGGTAGAGTGCAAGGATTGCCGGCAAAGGTTCCGCTCCACCGACATCGATCTCAACAAGTGCCCTAATTGCGGCGGCGTACTGTCTGAGCCGCGCATGTTCAACCTGATGTTCAAGACCTTTATGGGGCCGGTCGAGGATGCGGCTAATATTGTTTACCTGAGGCCTGAAACGGCGCAGGCGCAATTCGTTAATTTCGAAAATGTGCTGTCCACTACCCGCAAGAAGCTGCCCTTCGGCATAGCCCAGGTGGGCAAGTCATTCCGCAACGAGATAACAACCGGCAATTTCATTTTCCGCACGCGAGAATTCGAGCAGATGGAGATCGAGTACTTCGTAAAGCCGGGGACGGATGAGCACTGGTTCGATTACTGGGTGAACGAAAGGTTGAATTACTACGTCGGTTTGGGCATCAAGAAAGAGAACCTGCGACTCAGGCAGCATGATAAAGAGGAACTTGCCCACTATGCCAAAGGTTGCTTCGATGTGGATTATAATTTCCCTATTGGCTGGTCCGAGATAGAGGGAATCGCCAACCGTGGGGATTTCGACCTGACGCAGCATTCTAAGTTCAGCGGCAAGACACTCGATTATTTTGATGAAGAGAAAGGGGAGCGTTACCTGCCCTATGTGATTGAACCGTCCTCCGGCGTAGACCGCACGCTGCTGGCGGTGCTGGTAGACGCCTACGACGAGGAAGTGGCGGACAAGGAGACGCGTGTCGTGTTGCATATAAAGCCGGAGATAGCGCCGGTGAAAGTTGCCGTACTGCCCCTCAGCCGCAACGAGAAGCTGTCGCCCATGTCTAAGGAAGTGTCAGCGCTGCTGAGGCCGCACTTTATGACTCAGTATGATGACGCGCAGAGCATCGGCAGGCGCTACCGCAGGCAGGACGAGATCGGCACGCCGTATTGCGTAACCATAGATTTCCAGTCGCTAGAGGATAACCAGGTCACCATACGTGAGCGGGACAGCATGCAGCAGGTCAGGGTGCCGGTGTCCGGGCTGCTGGATGAACTTATGGCCAGGTTCAGCTAACAGGGGATTGTGTTAAATCAATGTTGCAGGGCGCGTACAGCCGATCATGAAAATAATCCATTTTGCGGATGCTCATATAGGTTTGGAAACATACGGCAGCATTGATCCTGAAAGCGGGTTATCCACGCGTGTGCTCGATGAATTGCGCGCGGTGGATGAGGTCATTGATTACGCAGTAAATAGCAGCGCCGACCTGGTGTTGTTTTGCGGTGATGCTTACAAAAACAGGGA
The DNA here is from genome assembly GCA_026389675.1 of Chloroflexota bacterium. Classification (GTDB taxonomy): domain Bacteria; phylum Chloroflexota; class Dehalococcoidia; order GIF9; family UBA5629; genus CAIMUM01. The sequence continues at coordinate 2,066 of JAPLHJ010000228.1, forward strand.
GCCGTCTCCCACCCATCAGCGGGAATTCGCCAGGAGAATACGCCGCCTGTCAGAAGCCCGTATTCCTACGGTGCTGGTTGTGGGCAATCACGATCTGCCGGGTTCGCCGGGCAAGGCTAACTCCGTGGAGATATTTGAGGCTCTGGATATCGATTATATCCATATAGCCGGTAAGCCGGTCGTTTTGCATATTGCTACTAAGAGTGGGGAGATACAGGTTGCTGTCCTGCCGTGGCTGCGCAGGACCGCCCTGCTGGTTAAGGAGGATGTAAGGAACATGGGCGTGACCCAGGTTATCGAGCAGATGCAGGAAGTGCTGGCCGCCCGGTTGGTGGAATTAGCCGCTGCCATCGATACGGGGAAACCGGCGGTGCTGGCCTCCCACATATCAGTTGCCAGTGCTAAAGCGGGGACCGAGAAGAGCATGGTCATAGGTAACGACCCGGTTGTGATGTTGAGTACCATCGCTGACCCTGTTTACGATTACGTGGCACTCGGGCATGTGCACAGGAGCCAGGTGCTTTGCGGGGATCCTCCGGTAGTGTATGCCGGCAGCCTGGAAAGGCTGGATTTCGGCGACGAGAAAGACGAGAAAGGTTTTTATGAAATTGAGATAGATTGTAACGGGGCAAACAAATCTGTGAAATATGAGTTTCACAAGATCGACGCCCGTAAATTTCTAACGCTGGAGATTGATATAGGGGATGGTGATGTGGATCCCACAGGCAACGTACTCAGCAAAATCAAGGAGAATGCTGAACTTGTGGGTGATGCTGTAGTCAGGTTGAAGATATCCCTGCCTGCCCATCTTGCGGGACAGTTAAAGGACGCGGATATTTTGAAAGCGTTAAAAGAGGCTTATAATGTAAGCATTGTCAGGGAGATAAGCCGGGCCGCCAGGACCCGAGGCGCCGGATGGTCAAATAAATCGCTTACCCCCCTGGAAGCTCTGGATAAATATATGGAGATCAACGGTGTAACCGCGGAGAGGCAAATCAAGCTGCGCGAATACGCCGAGAGAATGATAAATGAAAAACTTTGCGGGGAAAATGAATCCTAAGCAGTCTAAACTGGCCGGACAGATGGAAAAGATACGCATCCGCTTCGGCATCAGGGACAAGATACTGATCTCGTTTCTTGCCTTATCGCTCATATCTGTAGGTATCATAAGTTCGCTGGCGTTAAGATATATCGGTTCAGTTGGTGCGCTGACCAAGGAATACAGTGCCTCAATGGGCGAAACGGTTATATCGGTGTCCATAGCTGCGCTGGAAGACCAGGGCAGGCGCACCATCTACCAGAAGGCATCCGATATTGCCAAGGAAATGTATTTTTATTTACAGCTTCATCCCGATATGACCGAGGCCGAGATAATGCGTGACCCGAAACTTAGTTCGATAGCAATTCAGAAGGTAGGCAGGACGGGATATACCGTAGTATATGATAAGAAGGGCAAAATCCTGTTTGCTTCTGATCAGAACATTATCGGGACCAACCTGCGCAACCTTGGCGGCGAACCATCTTACTATTCATCGATCTTTGAGCGCAGCCTGCTGGGTGGGGAGGCGTCAGGCTATTACAAGTATAAGGGGCCGGCCGATACTGTCGAGCGTACCAAGTATATGTGCACCGTCCCGGTGGAGTCCTCCGACCTGATTGTCAGCGCCTCCACTTACATGGATGAGTTCTCTTCCCCAGCCGAGGATACCAAGAACAGCATAAACTCGGCAGTGGAAGAGATGAGCAAGCAGGTCGATAAGCAGGCCAGGGAGGCAGAGCTCATATTTATCGCTGTGATCGTGTCCATGGTGGTTGTCGTGTCCGGAGTTTCCTTCCTGCTTTCGGAAACCATCACCAGGCCGGTTATGGCGCTGACCAAGGGTTCCGAACAATTCGCCGTTGGTGACCTGGACTATAAGTTTGATATCCACACCGGTGACGAAATGCAGGTCCTGGCAGAGCAGTTCAATAACATGGGTGATGCGCTCAAAGAATCTTATACCAACCTGGAGCAAAAGGTTATTGAACGAACTGAAAAGGAAAGGCAACGCGCCGAGCAGTTACGTACCATCAACGAGGTCAGCCGGAAAATCAGCTCCATAGTCAATCTCGATGAACTGCTGGCTTATGTCGGCAATCTGCTGCGGCAGACCTTTCATTTTTATAATGTGAATATCTTCCTCTTCGAGCCGAATTCGGGCAAGCTTATGCTGAAAACACTGCATTTCAGCGGGCAGAAGAATGTTATACCGGTGGGGGTACCACTGGAGATGGATGACGAGGGAATCATAGGGAAAGCTGCCAGGTCGGGCGAGTATGTGCTGGTTAATGACCTCGCGTCCCAGCCGGGATACCGGAAAGCTGACAGTACCAGCGAAACAAGGTCTGAACTGGTTATACCTGTAAAGATGGGCGGGCGTGTGTTGGGTGTGCTGGATATAGAAAGCGCAGAGGTGGACGGGTTTGATGAGGCCGACGTATTTACGGCCCAGACCCTGGCGGACCAGCTTGCCGTAGCTATTGAGAATGCTCGCCTTTACCAGGAAACGAGGTCCATGGCCGTTACAGAGGAACGCAACCGTATGGCACGTGAAATCCATGACACTCTGGCGCAGGGCTTCACCGGCATCATCCTGCAACTCGAGGCCACGGAACAGGCGCTGGGTGAGACCAACGACGACGTGCAGAAGCACCTCAACCAGGCGCGCAGCCTCGCCCGTAAGAGCCTGGCTGAAGCACGCCGCTCGGTGTGGAACCTCAGTCCGCAGGCACTGGAACAGCTCAGGCTCGATGAAGCCATTAAACATGAGGTTGACAGGTTCCAGCATGACAATGGCA
>JAPLHJ010000175.1 GCA_026389675.1 Chloroflexota bacterium
GTAGATAAGCTGGGCAAAGAGACAGCTGACCTTTTGCGCCTGAGGATACCCGCGGTACTGCTTTTCGGTGTGGTCAACGCCAAGGACGAGTGGGGATCGGGCGCCTATCACCCCCGGGGAGTGGTGCAGCAGGCCATCCGTGCCATCAAGAAAGCTGCGCCCGGCTTGCTGGTGATAACAGATGTATGCCTGTGCGAATACACCAATCACGGCCACTGCGGCGTCATCGAAAACGGTGACGTGGACAACGACAAGACCCTGCCGCTGCTGGCCAAAATGGCGCTCTCCCATGCTGAAGCGGGGGCAGACATGGTAGCGCCATCCGACATGATGGACGGCCGTGTAAAAGCCATCCGGGAGGCGCTGGACGGCAATGGATTCAACTCCCTACCCATCATGGCCTACGCTGCGAAATACGCCTCAGCTTTCTACGGTCCATTCAGGGAAGCTGCCGGCTCGGCGCCGCAGTTCGGCAACCGCAAATCATACCAGATGGACCCTCCCAATGTGCGCGAAGCCCTCAGGGAGATAGAGCAGGATATACAGGAAGGCGCCGATATCGTTATGGTCAAGCCGGCGCTCGCTTATCTCGACGTCATCCGGCGCGCACGAGAGACCTTCAACCACCCGCTGGCGGCATATAACGTCAGCGGCGAGTACGCCATGGTCAAAGCAGCAGCTTCCCGGGGCTGGATTGATGAAAAACGTATTGTGCTCGAGATACTCACCTCTATCAAAAGAGCGGGGGCCGATATTATCATTACGTACCACGCCAAAGAAGCCGCAACCTGGCTTGTGGAACAAGGCTAAACTGTTATGAAGAAAACGCAGGTATCAAGGCGGTTATTCAGTGAAGCCCGGCACTTACTGCCGGGCGGCGTGGACAGCCCTGTAAGGGCCTTCAAGGCAGTCGGCGGTACACCGCGCTTTATCGTCAGGGGCAGAGGTTCGAAACTTTACGACGCCGACGGAAACCGTTATATCGATTATGTGTGCTCATGGGGTCCGCTCATACTCGGCCACGCCGACCCAAGGGTGACCTCCGCCGTGAAACGTGTGATTGGAAATGGGACAAGTTTCGGGGCGGCTACGGAAGCGGAGATCCGCCTGGCGGAAATGATTTGCCGGGCCATGCCATCCATCGAGATGCTGCGCTTCGTTAACTCCGGCACCGAGGCAACCATGAGCGCTATCCGCCTTGCCCGCGCTTTCACGGGCAGGCAGCGCATTATCAAATTTGAAGGGTGTTATCACGGGCATTCGGACAGCCTGCTGGTCAGCGGCGGTTCGGGCATGGCCACCCTGGGCATCCCCGATTCCCCAGGCGTACTAAGGCAGGCCGCCCGCTATACGCTGGTAGCCGCTTATAACGATATGCAATCAGTACAGCGCCTGTTTGATAAATATCCTGGTGAAATCGCGGCGGTTATCGTCGAACCGGTAGCGGCAAACATGGGAGTCGTCAAACCGGACAAGGGCTTCCTCGGGGGCCTGCGCAGACTTACCAAAAAATACGGTGCACTGCTGATCTTCGATGAGGTGATCACAGGGTTCCGCATCGCTTACGGGGGAGCGCAGGGGCTCTTCGGCATAAAGCCAGACCTTACCTGCCTGGGTAAAATCATCGGCGGCGGTCTGCCCGTGGGAGCTTACGGTGGAAGGCGGGACATAATGAAGATGATGGCTCCCGAGGGGAAGGTCTACCAGGCAGGCACTTTGTCCGGCAACCCGCTGGCCATGACCGCCGGCATTGAGACGCTGCGCATACTGGATGACGCGCGGATTTACCGCCAGTTGGAGGAAAGAACAACCGCCCTGCAGGAGGGAATAGCTGCGGCAGCCTGCCAGGCCTGCATACCGCTCAGCATAGCGCGCGCAGGTTCGCTATTGACGGTGTTTTTCAACGGAGGCGAAGTATCGGACTACTCTTCGGCACGCAGTTGCGATACCGGCCTTTTCGCGAAGTTCTTCAACTCTTTACTCAACGACGGGATCTACTGGCCGCCCTCGCAATTCGAGGCCGCCTTCGTCTCACTTGCCCACAGCCCGCAGGACATACAGACTACAATCCGGGCAGCGGGCAAAGCATTTAAGAGACTGTGAGCACACCTTTATAAAGCAAGGTACTCACGTATTTGCAAAGAGCCAGACGCCGGAGCAATCTCATGGCACTGCGCCTTCGATTATAGGGATTGCTTCACTTCGTTCGCAATGACAGCTCAGCTATTTAATTGCGATAGCCTCGACCTTAAGCTGGAAATTGCCCGGCACTTCTTTAACGGCCACGCAGGTCCTGGCCGGAGGGGCCCCTGGAAAATATCTAGCATAAACCGCGTTCATCCTCTGGAAGTCCGCCATATCCTTCATAAAGATTGTCACTTTAACTACCCTGGCCATGCTGCTTCCCACCGATTCCAGCAGCCTTTTCATATTCTCCAGGATTAGTTCCGTGGCCTTATCGATATCGTCCATGATTATCAGCCCTTTTTCTATATCCATAGGATCCATGCCGGTGATAAAGAGGAACCCTCCGGCCTCAACCATATGGGAATAGGCGCCTGCCTTAATCAGGAAATCAACATCTATGGCCCTCTTTTCCATTTATAGCACCTCCAGTGTATTCATTATACAAATGTTACAGGATATGTTACTATCATTCTATGCCCGAGTACAATCAGACTGAAGAGAGAATCATTGCTGCCGCGCTTAAACTCTTCATGTCGCAAGGTATTAAGAAGACCCCCATCGAAGATGTTGCGGCGCGCTGCGGCCTCACCCGCGCCACCATTTACCGCTATTTTCGGGATAAAAAATTCCTGGTGAGATCCAGTATGATGCACATGGTTACTGTGATAAACGAGGCCCTTACAGACCTTGATAAGCACCGGGAATACACTACCGAAAAATCAGCCGACCGGATCAAAGAGGCGGTCACCACCTTGCCCCACGGCGATCTGCCGGCACGCCTCAGCGAATTAAAACAGGTTTACCCGGACATCTTCGCCGAATACCAGATAGCGCGCCTGGCCTCCATACGGGACATTTACCGGCGCGTACTTAATACAGCTAAGAAAGAAGGCCTGGTACAGCCATCTGAAGCCGACTGGAACCTGGTGCAGGCCATCCTTTCAGAGGCAACGCTCTATATCGCGGAAAGCCCGCTGGTGCTGTCCCATGGTGCGGCAATTGGTAAGATATACTCAACCATACTGGATATCATGCTCTACGGCATCGTAGGCAGACGCAAGAAATGAGACCCACCCGGGGCTGAATACCTGCTAATTTCCGCTGCTTCTCCGTCCATACACCCTGGGCCTTCTTTCCGGCCGGCGCGGTCCCGTGGCAGCCACGACGGGAGCAGGCGCATCGTAGTTAAAGCCTTTCAGCATGCGGCGCTCAATGCGTGTCTTAAGAACAGACTCTATGTCCTTCACCACAGCTGCGTCGGCAGAGGTAACGAAAGTCAGAGCGATACCTTTCTGGTCCACCCGTCCGGTGCGGCCGATGCGGTGTGTGTAAGCGTCGGTATTCTCAGGCATATCGAAATTAATTACATGTGAGATGCTGAGCACATCTAAGCCGCGGGCGGCTATGTCGGTGGCAACCAGTATCTTCACTGAACCGTCGCGGAAATCATCAAGTGTAGCCTGGCGCCGGTTCTGTGCCAGGTCGCCATGCAGGGCGGCGGCCCTGAAGCCATTCCTTTTCAGGTGTGTAGCTACCCGGTCGGCCCTGTGCTTGGTACGCGTAAACACTAATACTGAATCCGTCTCGTAACAGCGTAAAACCTCGGTCAGCAGGCTGGTTTTGAGGTGTTGCTTGACCGGGAAAAGGGAATGGGATACAGTGTCAGCCGGCGCTGAATGCCCTATCTGAATAGTAACCGGGTTGCGCAGGGTTTCATATACCAGTCTGCGTATATCAGCCGGCATGGTGGCCGAAAAAAGCAGTGTCTGACGCGGCTTGATCAGGCATTTCAATGTGTTTTTGATATCGGGCAGAAAACCCATATCGAACATGCGGTCCGCCTCATCTATGACCAATATCTCAAGGTCTGACAGATCGATAGTGCTTTTCCACAAATGGTCGAGCAGGCGTCCCGGGCAGGCCACAACCACCTCTACCCCACTGCGCAGCCTGCGGATTTGCTGGTCCATGCTGACCCCTCCATAAACTGCTATGCTTTTCAATCCTGTCGCCTGGCCCAGATCGTCGATGGCCTCGCAGGTTTGCTCGGCCAGTTCACGCGTCGGTGAGATAATGGCCGCGCCGATACGTCCTCGCGGTAATTTCAGCAGGTGATTAAGAACAGGCAAAACGAACGCGGCAGTTTTGCCTGTGCCGGTCTGCGCAAGGCCGATGATATCGCGTCCCAGCATGATAGGTGGAATAGTCTCCTGCTGGATGGGGGTGGGTATGGTATACCCGAGGGCCTTAACCCCCACCATGATACTCGGATGGAGATTAAATTTTTCAAAACTCAATGGATGACCTCACTAATGAATAAATTTAGCCGGGGTTCGGGCCATCCAAGGCTTGAGATAAATCTGGTTTGATTATAAGAAGCTTTCAATAACCTAAACTTGAACTATTAACATGAATTATACACAATTGTTGACAAATATGACAATTAAGATTAAATTGAAAATATTCCAGAAGCCAGAATTTCACTATCACAGCGTAGCTGTTATAGACACCGGAGGTTTTCATGCCGAAACAAGACGCCATGACAAAGCAGCAGTTGATGAATGAATTAGAACAACTGCGGGATCAGGTCCTTCAATTCAAAAAGCTGGAAAAAGAATTAATGACCACCGAGCAGGTATTAAGGTGCGCGGAAGAGCAGTGGAGACGCCTTTTTGAGGACGCCCAGCATGGAATATTGGTACTGGATGCCGAGACAGGGCAGGTCAAGGAAGCCAACCCGCATTTTTTGGCTATGCTGGGTTATTCCAAAGGTGAGGTAATTGGAAAGAACCTCTTTGACCTTGATTGCTTTATTGACGTAGAAAAAAACAAAGCCGCTTTCAAAGAATTGAAGGTGAAGGGCCATTGTCATCTTGATAACGTACCTCTTGAAACAAGAACCGGTCTCCGTCTTGATATAGAGATAGATTCCAAAGTATGCGCCGTCACTGATAACAAGATCATACACTGCAATTTCCATGATAATACAGAGCGCAACAGCAATGAAAGGGAGATACGTTTAATCGCTACCCACGATTCCTTGACCGGACTGCCCAACCGGATCCTGTTCCTTGACCGCGCGCATATAGCGGTACTGCATGCCCAACGCAGAAAAAAAATGGTTGCCCTGGTTTCATTGGACCTGGATAAATTCAGCTCTGTAAACGAGACGCTGGGCAATGACCTTGGGAATAAATTGTTAAAGGCCGTGGCGGAAAGATTCACCGGCCTGCTGCGTAAAAGCGATACTATAGCCAGAGTGGGAGGCGATGAATTCGCCATGGTACTGCCCGAACTGGAGCATATGGAAGACGTGATTAAGATCGCCGATAAACTCGTTGACGCCTTCAGACAGCAGTTCATGGTTAACGGCCGCAGGGTGATAGTTACCATCAGCGCGGGTGTGGCGGTCTACCCGGCTGACGGCAAAGACCCTGAAACATTGCTCAACTGCGCCGATAAGCTGATGTACAACGTCCGCTCCCAGGGCAGCAACAGCTATAAGATGTCGCAGATGATTACGCCGTAAATAGAGATCACGATATAGCTGATGTCCGCGAACTGTCAGCCGGATGAAAGAGCAGGGGTTTTGCAGCCGTTAAAATGGTATAAAGGCCTGTCCGTGAGAGAATTGCGCATGGAAGCTGGAGCCTTTCTTGTGGAGGGTGCCCGCGCCATCAGCCAGTTAGTCAGCAGCCACCCGGGTGAAGTAAGGGAGATTTTATTCACGACCGAACTGCCAACCCTGTACGAGAAATTCACCAGCCGGCTTGTGACTGAAGGCCAGTTGCGCTCCATCTGTTCCTCCAAGACACCCCAGGGAATTGCCGCGGTTGTACGCATGCCTCACGATATTTATTCTGATAGCCTGCCGGCGGCAACCGGCAGTAAAATCCTGCTCCTCGAAGATATCCAGGACCCGGGCAATGTCGGCACGCTCATACGCA
>JAPLHJ010000117.1 GCA_026389675.1 Chloroflexota bacterium
GACGAAGCCTTTGCCTATCTGCGAATATCCGTCATGGACCGCGATCAGAAGAAGGTGGATAAGTTCTCTGCCAAAGTCGTCGAGCTCGCGCTGGCAAACATCCCGGGTTTCACGTTAACAGCCCCCCCGGCAAAAGGGACGATGGCGATCATCCACTGGCCGGCGCTCATCTCCCAACGACATGTCACCCAGAAAATTATGATTAACGATGAGGAGTTTTCCGTCGCTTTTGTGCCGTCCGGGGCGTCGACGCCACGTGTCGAGGCGCCGAAAGTACCGATATCCCCTGTGCCGGCCGGTAAGAAGGTAAAAATACCATTCGGCCGCATCTACGCGACCCGCTCCGGTGACAAGGGCGGCAATGCAAATCTCGGTGTCTGGGGAAAAACGCCCGAAGCATATGCCTTTCTCAAGGAGTTCCTGACCACTAAAAAATTGAAGGAACTCCTCACTGATATGTGTGGATATGAAATCGAACGCTACGAGTTACCCAATCTGTTCGCAGTCAACTTCTATATCAGGGGCGTCCTGGGTGAAGGCGTGGCTGCATCGCTGAGAAGCGATCCCCAGGCCAAGACCCTGGGCGAGTACCTGCGCGCAAAGGTTATCGAGATACCGGAGTCTCTTGTTCCGTGATTACTACAGTTCCTCGTGGATAAAATATTGCCGGAAGGCAGGAAGCTTCCCGGCAGAAAAGGAGGTTGTTAGATGACAGTATACGATGAAAAACCCTGGGGCAAGTTCTACGAATCACGGTTAAGCGTGGAGCTGAAAGCCGTGGAGGAAACCTACGTGGATCTCCTGGAGAAGGGCCTCAAATTCCAGCCGGAGACGGCGGCCTTCCATTTTCTCGGTATCACGTTTACTTACAAAGAGCTGGACCGGCTGTCCATGAGATTCGCGTCGTACCTTCGCAAACAGGGATGCAATCCGGGAGACGTGGTGGGCATCAACCTTCCCAACCTTCCACAGTATCTCATCGCCCTGGCGGGGGCTTTCCGTGCGGGATACGTGGTCAGCGGCGTCTCTCCCCTTCTTACGCCGAAGGAGATGGCCTATCAGTTGAATGACCTGGGTGCAAAGGTACTGGTAACCCTGGATGCGATCTACGAAAACCGTGTGCAGAAGATACGAGACGATATCCCCACGGTTACCTGTATCATCACAACCAACATCGCAGACTATCTCCCCCCGGCCAAACGCATCCTGGGGAAGCTTTTGAAGAAGATACCCTCCGGAAAGGTTGAGCCGATCAAGGGAAAAGACGTGATATCTTTCAAGGACTGTCTCTCAGGTACGTTGCCCGATATCCCCAGGCCGTCAGTCAAGCTCGATGATACCTGTCTCATCCAGTATACCGGTGGGACCACGGGCACTCCCAAGGGCGCGGTCCTCACACACCGTAATATGGTTTCCAATTTCGCCCAGGGAAGGCAGTGGCTCGATCTCTCTATGGGTGGCGGCACCGTCTGTTCAGGCTTCCCCTTCTTCCACCTGGCGGGCCTATATTTCGGAATGATCTCCATGGCAATGGCCTTTACCCAGTGCCTGATACCTGATCCCAGGAACACCAAGAACATGTGCAAAGAGATCTCGTCGCACCATCCAAATTTGATGCTACAGGTCCCTTCCCTCTACCAGATGCTGACCGAAGACCCGGCATTTTCAAAGATCGATTTCTCCACATTAAATGCCTGTATTTCCGGCGCGTCACCGTTTTCCAAGGAGGCGATCAATGCCCTCGAGGCCATCGTCGGCAAGGGTAAAGTGGTTGAACTCTACGGGATGACCGAGGCGAGCCCGATCATCACCATGAACCCCTTACGGGGAACGAAGAAGATCGGCTCGGTTGGCGTCCCCCTCCAGGGCACCGAGGTCAAGTTGGTCGACGTAGAAACGGGGAAGAAAGAGGTCGCCCTCGGGGAAGTTGGGGAGATCATCGTTCGCGGACCCCAGGTGATGAAGGGGTATCATAACAAGCCGGAGGAGACGGACAATACACTGCGCGAGTTCCAGAATTCCAAATGGCTCTATACCGGCGATGTGGCGCGAATGGACGAGGACGGCTACTTCTATATCGCCGACAGGACAAAGGATATGCTCATCGTAGGGGGATTCAAGGTGTTCTCCCGCGAGGTGGAGGATGTGCTCAGCGAGCACAGGGCGGTCGAGTTATGCGCGATCGTAGGGCTAAATAACCCGGAGCGGCCGGACAGCCAGATCGTGAAAGCGGTCATCCAGCTTACCAGGGATGCCAAGGGGAAAGACCAGGAGGAAATTAAAAAGGACATACTCGAACACTGCAAGGAGAACCTCGCACCCTACAAAGTCCCCAAAATAATTGAATTTATCGACGCCATACCCCTTACCGCTGTGGGTAAGGTGGATAAAAAGGCGCTCAGATAAGCGCAGCGCACTAAATCCCGTCGGGAGAAAAGGAGAATAATCAATGTATTTCAACGAGACGCATGACGCTTTCAGGGCATCGATAAAGAAGTTTGTCGATAAGGAGATCAACCCCCACATGTCCGAATGGGAACAGACGACGGCCCCCCTGCACGATCTTTTCAAAAAGATGGGCGACCTCGGATTCCTGGGCATCCGTTATGATCCGAAATATGGGGGAGGGGGGCTGGATTACTGGTTTGAGACTGTCATGCTCGAGGAGATCGGACATATCAAAGGCATGGGTGTTTCTACGGCCATCGCCGTCCAAACGAACATGGCCACACCGGCAATCGCAGCCTCCGGCAGCGAGTACCTCAAGGAAACCTATCTGAAGCCGGCGATCGCCGGAGATATGGTCTGTGCCATTGCCGTGACCGAGCCGGATGCAGGCTCCGATGTCCGTGCCATGAAGTCAAGGGCAGTCAAGAAAGACGGCTACTATCTCCTGAACGGGTCTAAGACGTTCATCACCAACGGGGTCCAGGCGGATTTCCTCACCCTTCTGGCCAGGACCGATGAGGGAGAGGGATATCATTCCTTTGGACTCTTCGTGGTCCCGACCAATCTCAAAGGTTTTCAGGTGAGTAAGAAGCTCGATAAAATCGGGCTCTGGAGTAGCGATACGGCGGAGCTCTATTTTGACGATGTCAAGGTGCCGTTGGAAAACCTGATCGGCGACGACCGGGAGGGTTTCATCATTCAGATGAAGCAATTCCAGCATGAGAGGTTCGCCGTGCTGCCCGGCACCTGTTCGGCCATACAGGATATGATCGCCCTGACGGTGGACTATCTCCGCCAGCGGATCGTATTCGGGAAACCCCTGATCACCAAGCAGGTCCTGAGGCATCGGCTGGCAGACTGGATTACCAGGAATGAAGCCCTGAGACAGCTTACCTATCACATTGTCCGTTTGAAGATGGAGAACCTGGACGCGACGCGGGAGGTCTCAATGGGCAAACTGCTGGCAGGACAATTGATCTCTGAAGTTGCCAGCGGGTGCCTCCAGATGTTCGGCGGGGTAGGGTTCATGAATGAGACGCTCATTTCGCGCTATTTCCGGGACGTCCGGGTCATGTCCATCGGCGGCGGCGCGGACGAGGTCATGCTTGAGATAGTCTCGCGGATTGAGGGCTTTTAACGCAACGGAGCTTTGTATGACCAAATCAGGCGATCAGGAAGTTATCCTTTCCCGCAGTGCGTTACGGCGGCTGAGAGAAAAAGAGCAGAAGTACAATACCATTCTCAAGGCTGCTGAGACTCTCTTTGCCCAGAAGGGTTACCACCAGACAGGCATAGAGGAGATAGCTGACCTTGCCGAGGTTTCCACGGGCGCTGTATATTTTTACTTCAAGAACAAGGAAGACCTTCTCATTACATTGATGCAGGAGATAGGGCATCAGTTGAGGAAAATACTTGCCGATGAATTTAAAAGGACCGGGTTTTCCTTTGATAGCTTTAAGAATATTTCGTTTGCCTTTTTAAGAGATTTCTGCGGGAGTCATCCTGAGTGGATTGCAATATTTTTCAGGGAATCCGTCGGCCAGAGTTCGGAAGTTGAAGAACAGAGGAGGCAACTGTTCATCAAACTTACGGATGATATCAAGGACGCGTTCGTTCAAATATGCAGGGAACAGGGAATAGGTCCCGTTGACGACTCCTACCCCGAGATGGTTGCCGTATGCATACTCGGGTTATACGAAAGGATCGCCTGCCATTACTTCCTGTGGCAGGATCAACCGGAGGATATCGATACCCTGGCTCAGAGATCGGTATCATTCATGCTCGGGGGGATCAACAACCTGCTTAAAGATTGAGAGATTACCATATATTATTGATCATATAACTGTCAGGAGGAGAACAATGAAAACAAGGATTACACAGATGTTGGGGATCCAGTACCCGATCTTTTTATCAGGGATGAGCTGGATCAGCATCCCTGAGATGGTGGCTGCGGTTTCCAATGCAGGCGGTTTGGGGATTCTCGCCACCGGTCCCCTGGACAAGGATACGACACGGGAGTCCATCAAGCGGATCCGCACGCTTACGGATAAGCCTTTCGGGGCCAATGCGTCACTGCTGTTCCCCGGCGCAACCGAGTCCGCCAGGGTATTGCTGGAGGAGCAGGTCCCGGTGATCAACTTCGCACTGGGCAAGGGAGACTGGATAGTACAGGAGGCCCACAAATACGGCGGCAAGGTCATGGCAACGGTAGTGAATGCCCGTCACGCCAGGCGGGCCGAGGAGTACGGGTGCGATGCCGTCATCGCCACCGGCAACGAGGCCGCAGCCCACGGTGAGTTCGTCACCACGTTCTGCCTGATCCCCAGCCTGGTGAATGCCCTTTCCATCCCGGTCATTGCTGCCGGAGGAATCGCTGACGGCAGGGGACTGGCCGCAGCGCTGGCCCTGGGCGCAGAGGGAATTGCCATGGGGACCAGGTTCATGACCACCAAAGAAAGCCCGCTGCATAAAAACTACAAAGACCTCTCCCTGACAAAGGATGTTACCGACACTTTGTACTCAAAGCGTTTCGATGGACTGTATTGCCGTGTTATGAAGACTGATACTGCTGAGCATGCAGAGCGGCAGGGCCTGGACCTGCCGGCCGCCTTCTTCAACGCGCAGGACGTTGCAAAGCAACTGCGCCTTCCTTTTATCAAGCTTTTCATTGGCGTGATCCTTTCCGGATGGAAGAACACCAGGCAGCTTGCCTACCTGGCGAACGCTTCCCATGCCTTCCAGTTGGCCACAGAAGAGGGTGACCTTAAGCGGGGAGTGCTGCCGGTAGGGCAGTGCACCGGCCTGATCAAAGATGAGCCTACGGTCAAAGAACTGTTCGACAGGATGGTAACTGAAGCCGAGGGAATTGAGAAAAAAATGGCGGGCATCTTCGCATAAACATTGACCACGGCGTTGAACAAGACTGACGGCCCTGGGGATCATGAAGCCGGTGGTTCGAATCCACAATGCCCCACCATCGTATCTAAAGACATACCCATTTAAGACGGCTTCCGAACTCTCCCGTCTACCGGCCATATGGCATCACGTTCCTATGTGAGTATTGCTTTATGCCTATGACAACCGTATCATATATAAAAAGAACCATTTAA
>JAPLHJ010000169.1 GCA_026389675.1 Chloroflexota bacterium
GCTAATGGCTGCCGGAAGATACGCTTCTGCACCATAATAGCCACCAGCATGGGCACAAACATATAGAAAACAGCCAGCAGCGCCATGCCCGCGCCGTCGGTCGTGCCGCCCAGGGCGAGTTATACTCCTACCAGCGACCAGTCGATAAAGAAGGTCAACCCGATGAAGGTGATTATTTTTTTTGCGCGAACACTCATTTTTCTATCCTTATCAGAACAAAGCGATACAGCCAGCCCTGTTGCTATAAATCAGGCACAATATGGCCCCCGCTATCGCGGTTGAATGAACAGCAGCCCTCGACGGCTTGAAGCTGGTCCAGGGTCCCGAAAGCGGTCAGGCTGCCGCCGGCCTCGACCCCGGTGTCAAGGCTGGGATTGATGACAATATTGCCATCTTTCTCCCTTATTGCCAGTATGCGCACGCCTGTGAAGCGTTCCTCGATGTCCTTGATGCTGGCCCCGATTAGTGTCGAGTTTTCACCGATATAAACTTCCTCGACAACAAATTCTCCCTCCTTGCCGAGAAGGACGGTTTCGATGAATTGCACGGTGGTGGGGCGGGTGGCCAGGCGCGCCATCTGCATACCGCCGATAACCTCGGGCAGGATGATATGCGTGGCGCCGGCTTGCTTGAGCCTGCGGGCGGCGTCGTCGTTATTGGCGCGGCCAATGATCGTAAGCCTGGGGTTAATCTCGCGGGCCGTCAACACGGCATAGGTGTTGTAGGCGTCGTCACCGAAAGCTGTGATAAGGCTTCTGGCTTTTTCAATCCCGGCGCGCTTAAGCACGGCATGGTTGGTGGCGTCATCTAATATGCTCAGGCAATCCTGCTGCATGGCACGTGTGTAGCTGTTCATGCTGTGATCGATAACTACGAAATCGGCCTTCTGCTGTTTGAGAGTACTGGCAATGGCCTCGCCCACGCGGCCGTAGCCGCACAGTACGAAGTGGTTATTGAGCTTCCTTATCCTGGCGTCCATACGGCTCCTCCTGAATGACCCGAATTCACTTTCGAGTGTTGCCTGTACGATACTGGTGAGTATATAAAAAGCTGTGCCGACGCCGCCCAGCGTCAGTACTATGGTGAAGATACGGCCGGCCGCGGAAAGCGGGTGGACCTCGCCGAACCCGACCGTGGCTATAGTAATTACGGTCATGTACAACGAATCGAAGAAGTCCCATTGTTGAATGAGCATGTAGCCGGCTGTGCCGAAGGCCAAAAGGGAAAAAAGGGCGATAAACCACTTGATATAACGGCTGTTTTTACCCATATCGGCAACCCGGGACTGCGCTGGCGGTGCTATTTGCAGCAGTCCAATTTGCCCAGCGCATCGTCAATCTCGCTGGTAGTCTGGAAGCGCTGGTCTTGGATATTGCGGATAATGCCTGTGGAATCGATAAAGAACGTTGTCGGGAAAGCTGGCGGTTTATACAGGCTGTCTGCTATACCTTCCGTATCCAGCAGGATAGGGAAGGTCAGACCTTGTGTGCCGACGAATAGTTTCACCTTGTCGACGTCGCCGCGCACGTTGGCTGCCAGTATTATGACATCATCTCGGCCGTATTTATCAAATGTTGCCTGCAGGAGCGGCATCTCCGCCTCGCAGGCGGGGCAGCCCTCCAGCCAGAAATTGAGCAGCACCTTGCGGCCTAAAAATTGGCTCAGGCTGTATTTAGTGCCGTCGAGTGAAGTGAGAGTAAAGTCGGGGGCGCGTTTGCCAATGAAATGACCTATATCAACTATGCTCTGGGTCTTGGCCGGTTGAAGCTCCTGCATCGATTCTTTGCCGGAGGCATCCTTTGAGCGCAATTTCAAATAATACTGCGTTTCGGGAAGCAGGTTGTCGATCTTGACGGTATGCCAGATGGAGGGGCTGTTACCGTGGCTGGCTGTATCGCGGTAATTCCTGTCAAGCCCGTAATCCACTTCTCCCGTAGCCGGTTCGTCGGTCTTCCAGGTTATCAACATGGCCGAGTCCGTGACAGAGCTGGTACCCGTGCCC
>JAPLHJ010000267.1:0-5683 GCA_026389675.1 Chloroflexota bacterium
ACAGAACCACCCTTTGGCAAGATCAATACCCGCATTTATATCTTCGGATATGGTTTCGCGCCCAATGAAAGCGGCATTAAATACACTTGGGACGGAAAGCCACTTTCAAAATCGCCCATCCAGGCTGATAAAGCCGGGTCGTGGAATTCTCAATTTGACGTCCCCCCAGATCCAAAAGGAGAATATACTATCGATGTTACGAGCGACTCGACCGGCAGTGGAGAAGTCCCCGGACTGGTTTTCACGGTCTCGCCTTTCTGCAAGGCAACACCCCTATCCGGTCCTGTCGGTACCAAAATAACTCTTACCGGTGTTGGATTCAGGCCTGGCGAAGATGGACTTACGTTTACCTGGGATGGACCCATCATCGATACAAACTTTGTTGCACAACCTAATGGATCTTTCAGCATTGTAATTACCGTTCCACCCTGTGTTAAAGGCCGGCATATACTGGGTATCTACGGCAGCAGTTTTACTCCTATCGGCATCGTACCTGACATTGAGTTTGAGGTGACACCCAGCATTCAACTGACCCCGAGCAATGTAATGAACAGCAGGGACTTGAAAATCGACGGGACAGGTTATAACGAGGGTGAAATACTGGCTATTAATTACGACAAATCCAATACAGGTGTCACCACCACGACAGACGCAATGGGTAACTTCAGCGTTACAATCCAGGTTCCCGTAAAGCCAGGCAAGGAACATACCGTTGAAGCCACGGGCAATAAAGGCGGCCTGGCGCAGGCTATATATGTTTCAGGCACATTACCGCCACCGCTACCTCAGTTACTCTTTCCAGGACCAGGGGCAACTGTCCAATCAAATAATTCCGTTGTAGATGTGATAATCAGTATATTTAAATCCAGCGGCGGTTTATTTAGCGGGGGATCAACTTCCCAGTCAAACAAGCCTGCAGGTATTATAACGGCAATGAATTGGTCGGTCAACGGCGACCAAACGGGAGTGACATATTCATTGCAAATATCCAGAACCCCTGATTTCGTTAACGTAGTTGTCAATAAAGATGGCATTGTGGGGACCACCTATAATCTGGATAGGTCAAGCCTGGCATCTGCCGGAACATATTACTGGAGAGTGAGAGCGTCAAATGAGACTGGCGATATCAGTCCCTGGTCTAATTACTGGGTGTTTGAATTTGTGCCAACCTCGCCGCTGGTGACGGCCATAGCTGTTACCATTCTCATTCTGATTTTAGCCATGCTGATATTCGCCGTGTTGGCCATCGTTAACCGTAACAGGAACCAGGATTAATCGGAAAGTGGATTTCACTTGTTTTTCCAAGCGTGCATATGCTATAGTTACCGAGTAGCAGTTTAATTGGCCGCTAGGGGTGCTTAGATCATTAGGCTGAGACTCCGCGCAGGCGGGGAACCCTCGAAACCTGCCCTTGGTAATACGAGCGTAGGGAAGCGGTAATGGCCAAGGGTTAAGTATAATATACTGTAACTCTTGGTTTTTTTATTAAAGAACATGACTCAGATAGAATTTGCAAAGAAAGGTGCAATTACAGCACAGATAAAACATGTTGCTCAGGTAGAGCAATTGGATGAAAGTATCATCTGCAAAAATATAGCTGCGGGGACAGTGGTCATCCCGGCAAATGCCGGTCACCCGGTGGAAGGGATATGCGGTATAGGGAAGAACCTGAGAATCAAGGTCAATTCCAATATCGGAACTTCCTCCGACGTGGGTACTCTTGAAGGCGAGCTTGAAAAGCTCGATGTCTCGATTCGATATGGTGCGGATACTGTGATGGATTTAAGCACGGGGGGGGATATCAGGAAGGTTAGGCGCTCGATATTGAAGAAGAGTAGTGTACCGATCGGCACAGTTCCCGTCTACCAGGCGATGATCGAAGCAGGCGAGAAATATGGCCCTATTGTCATGGCCACTGCAGACGATTTATTCAATGCTATCGAGGAGCAGGCCAGGGAAGGCGTTGATTTCGTTACCGTCCACTGCGGCATTACACAGGCCGCAATCAGCTCTCTTAAAAGTCAACACAGGATAACAGATATAGTTTCACGCGGGGGGGCATTCTTAATCGGATGGATGCTTCATCACGACAAAGAGAACCCTCTTTATGAGCACTACGACCGTCTTTTGGAGATCGCCCATAAGTACGATGTGACACTGAGCCTCGGTGATGGGATGCGACCCGGGAGCATAGCCGACGCTACGGACCGTCCCCAGATCCAGGAATTGCTCACCCTAGGGGAATTGGTTGAACGTGCCTGGAGCGCAGGGGTACAGGTCATGGTCGAAGGCCCGGGACATCTGCCTCTGGACCATATCATGATGAATATGCAGCTTCAAAAAAGCCTGTGCCGGGAAGCCCCCTTCTACGTATTGGGACCGCTTGTCAGCGATGTTGGAGCGGGCTATGACCATATAACAGGCGCAATAGGTGGTGCGATAGCCGGGATCTACGGCGCCGATTTCCTGTGTTACGTCACCCCTGCTGAACATCTCTCACTTCCGGACTCTGAAGATGTCAGGAACGGTGTAATCGCGTCCCGCATCGCCGCTCACGCTGCGGATATAGTAAGAAGCCAGGGAAAAGCCGCTGAATGGGACCGGCGCATGTCACTGGCAAGAAAGAATCTTGATTGGGAAACACAGACCACACTCGCAATCGATCCGGAGAGGGTCAGGAAGGTTAGATCAAAATACACGGTTAAAGGCCGCGCATGCAGCATGTGTGGAGACTACTGTGCCATGGATCTTGTTGAAAAATACCTCGGGATAACAGCCAATAAATGTTAACAGGGACTTTATGTCATTAGATGAAGGCAGAAGTAATTTCGATCGGCACTGAGCTCTTACTTGGCGAGATAACGGATTTAAACGCCGTTTATCTGGCCAGTCAGTTACCTTTACTCGGGTTAGATCTTCACTTCATTTCTACTGTCGGTGACAACAGGCAGCGGCTTATCGAGACACTTAATCACTCCTGGCAAAGATCCGATATTATCATAACGACGGGTGGACTGGGGCCAACGGAGGACGATATCACGCGTGAAGCTATCGCTGATTTCTTCAAGGAACCCATCTCCATCGATCAATCACTGGTCAAACAATTCAGGGAATTATTCAGCCACTTTAACATGGACATGCCCGAGAGCAACATTAAGCAGGCTTCAGTTATTCCATCCTGCCAGGTGATCCCAAATCCCCGGGGCACAGCGCCGGGTTGGTGGGTGGAGAAGGACAAGCATGTTATCATCGCCATGCCGGGACCGCCCGGTGAGATGCAGCAAATGTGGTCTAATGTTGTCGCTCCCAAGCTTCAAGATAAGTATTGCGATGCCATCATTTTCTCTCAAACACTGAAGACCTTCAGCCTGAGTGAGGCAAAACTCGGCGAAATAACGAAGTCATTTTTACTGGCAAAAAACCCTACTGTAGGAATCTACGCGAAACCCGACGGCATTCATTTACGGATAGCCGCAAAAGCCGGTACGCTTGAGGCCGCCAGTAAGTTAGTCGCATCTACCACTAACCAGATCCGTCAATTAGTTGGGGATTACATCTGGGGCACAGATACTGATACACTGGAAGGAATCGTGGCAAAGCAATTTAACGATAGAGAGTTGAGCCTCTCCACCATGGAGGCTGGCACCGGCGGGATATTATCCAACTGTATCACCAATATTCCACTTAGCTCGGGATTCTACAAATATGGTATAGTGATAAACTTCAATGATCTGGGATCACAATTCGGCGTTAATGAAAATGTTATCACCCAATATGGGATAGTAAGCCAAGAAACAGCCAGGGAGATGGCGGCCGCTGTTCGCAGAGTCCATGAAACCTCGGTAGGAGTCGGACTGGTTGGAGTGCTGGAATCTGATGAGCAGGGCCACAAAATGGGAAACATTATAATTGGCATTGATAATGGTGCGCACAATTACGCGTTTTCAGCGAATTACCCGGGAACGCGGATGCAGATAAAGCAGAGGGCGGCCATTTCTGCCCTTTTTGAATTAAGAAAAATCATGCTATAGGAGATAAAATGCACCTGATAATTGACGGATTTGGAAAAAATGAAGATATATTGCAGGATGAAAATTTCATTTACGATTTGCTGTTTGCGTATCCTGGTAATATAGGTATGACGAAAATATCCGATCCTATTGTATTCCGATATTCGGGTTCAAAGCCGGAGGATTGGGGCATCTCAGGCCTGGTATTTATAGCTGAAAGCCATATCAGCGTGCATACTTTCGTAGAAAGAAAATTCATTAATATAGATGTCTTTTCCTGCAAGGATTTTGATGCTGAACGCATCATGCAGGATATGAGAGACAAATTCGGATTAACCAGGATGAGGAGTTGCCTGGTACGGCGTGAGTGGGAGCCTGGCGAACTAAGAGAATGCCAAGAAGCGCTTGAATTAAATTCGATATGAACCAGGATCCCATCCGGTTTTTACAGCAGAGAAATTTCGGCGGGCTACCGCCCGCTTTCTCGGATTTCGATACAGCCCGGGTTACGGTGCTTCCTGTACCCTATGACAGTACCACTGAGTGGCACAGCGGCACACGCAAAGGCCCTAAATCAATAATTGAAGCCTCCTTTTACCTGGAATGGTTTGATATTGAACTGGGCGGAGAAACTATTAATATCGGCATCCATACTCTTCCTGAACTTGAACCCACGATGAGCAGCCCCAGAGATATGGCCGATCGCGTTGAAGCCGCTGTCAGAAACCTGCTGGATAAGTCCAAATTCGTTGTTACGCTGGGTGGAGAGCATTCTATCAGTTACGGTGCGATACGGGCATATAATGCGAATTACAGGGATTTCTCTGTCCTTCAACTTGACGCCCATACAGATCTCAGAGACCAATATCTTGGAACAGCATACAGCCATGCCTGCGTTATGCGCAGGGTGATAGAAATATGCCCGATTACCCAGGTTGGCATTCGCAGCATGAGCCTTGAAGAAAATGAATTTGTTGCAACAAAAGGCCTGAAGCCTTTCATTTACGGTCAAGAAAATATTTCATCATCGACAGATAAAATAATCCAAACGCTGGCGCCCAATGTTTATATCACAATTGACCTGGACGTGTTTGATCCCTCCATTATGCCTGCGGTCGGTACACCTGAACCGGGAGGGATGCTCTGGCAGGACATTCTCAACCTGTTATTTGCAGTATCTCAGAAAAGAACGGTCGTGGGATTCGACATAGTAGAACTGTGCCCCGATCAGGGGAGCGACTCCTGCTCATTCCTGGCTGCTAAACTCGCATACAAATTAATAGGCTACTCATTAATATTTAAAAAGTAGCCTCAGGCAGCTGCTACAGCCCGGTATTATGATATGGCTTATTCTAAATATTTTGATATTATATATACGTTCACTTGGTTGACAACTAACCCGGTCTTATTTTAACATTCTTTGGTTTAGCGAATATGTCCTCAAAACAAAGGTCTTCTCCAACAAATCAGGGTTTCAGTCTGGGGGAAGCTGCTACCCACTACTTTTCGTCACTACCCTCAGATACAGCCGGGCATATACAGCAAGAGGTATTTAAATTTATCCGTTGGTATGGAGAGGAAAGGCCGATCATTAATCTCACCGGCCAGGAAGTTGCCAACTACTCGGAGCAATTCGGAGTTGCGAATACCAAATTCACAGAACATTTACATGA
>JAPLHJ010000267.1:5721-9869 GCA_026389675.1 Chloroflexota bacterium
ATCCAGGCGCCTGTTGTCAAGCTCCCTGAAAGCTGAAGAACCGATAATGTTGACCAAAAATGGTTACGATGCGATGAAAAGCAAACTGACGTCTTTAAAGGAAGAACGGCCCAGGGTCACGGAAGAGATTAAAAAGGCCGCTGCGGATAAAGATTTCAGGGAAAATGCCCCGCTTCAGGCAGCACGCGAAAAGCAGGGGCATATAGAAGGGCAAATCCGCGACCTTGAGGAAACCTTAAAAAAGGCCCGCGTCTTCGAATCCGCCGATAAGACAGGCATTAGAATCGCTATCGGTGATACTGTTGCTATAACTGACACAGTGTCCGGCGAAAAAATAAATTACACTATCGTCAGTTCTCAGGAAGCGAATATTAAGCAGCATAAAATCTCACTCGCGTCCCCGATGGGCCAGGCCATATTTAACAAGGAAGCCGGGGATTTGCTGGAAGTTAACGCCCCATCCGGGGTGTTAACCTACAAAATCGTCGAAATCACAAGGCATTGACCGGGCCGCTATCAGTTTTCCTGAAGTGTGACTTTAATTATTCAGGCCGTTCAATTATAATATAGCGGTTTTGGGATAAAAACACTGAAAAATTCACTAAAAATTTGATGAGTCTAATTGCTTATTGCAACAGGGAAGATAAAATAAAAAATAAAAGGAATTTAGTATTAAGGAGGTACCATGGATTTTCGATTGACTGAAGAACAAGTAGCCCGCAGAAAAGAGATTTACAAAGTCTGCGAAGAACTGGAGAAGAAAAAACCTAAGAGTTACGTGGGTTTTGAAAGCCAGTTCGATAACGAGGAAGGCTGGGCATTCCATCGTTATTGCGCCAAGGAATTCGCCAAGAGAGGTTGGCTTGCCCTTGGTTGGCCCAAGGAATACGGCGGTACCGGCACCATGATGGACAAGGTGCTCCTGGCAGAGGCACGCGGCTATTATGATCTGCCCGGTTCAGACATTTTCGGCGTATCTATGCTTGCCCCCACCCTGCTGGCCGCGGGTAGCGAGGAGATCAAAAGGGAATTCCTGCCGAAAATCGCCAGTGCTGAAGTTATGTTTTGCGAACTCTGGAGTGAACCGAACGCCGGTTCAGACCTTGCAGGGATGACATCCACCGCAGTCCGCAAGGGTGACGAATTCATAGTTAACGGCCAGAAAACCTGGAATACCGGCGCCCATTATGCGGACTGGGGATTCGGCGTATACAAATCCGATCCAAATGGAAAGAAGCATCACAACCTCACCTTCATCCTCAACAATATGAAAGACAAGGGAGTTACCGTAAGGGGCATACCC
This sequence comes from Chloroflexota bacterium, assembly GCA_026389675.1. GTDB lineage: Bacteria > Chloroflexota > Dehalococcoidia > GIF9 > UBA5629 > CAIMUM01. The sequence goes on from JAPLHJ010000267.1 coordinate 7,025, forward strand.
TACATGAATGGTTCCCATGTTTACAACGAGGTTTACCTGGATGACGTCCATATGTCTGCCAAATATATCGTAGGCCAGGAAAACGAAGGCTGGGCCGTGGTTAATGTGCTCGCCGGTTTTGAAAGGTCAAATATGGATATGGTTTATGGCCTGGTAAAAGCACAGGAAGAGTTTGTGAATTTCTGCAACGAAACCAAGAGGCACGGGAAGCCGTTATCACAGGACCCCATGGTCCGCAACAAGATTGCCGAATTCGCATGTTCAATTGAGGCTGTGCGAACGCTGGCCTACCGTGTTGCCGACCAGCAGAACAGGAATGAAATGGGACTGATGGACGCGGCTTCAGTGAAAGTATTTGCCAGTGAGCTACTGGAGAAATTCGGACAAATAGCCACAGATTTATTGGGACCATATGGCCAGGTCAAGCATTCCAAATGGGCCAAATTGAACGGTTCTGCCGAGTATAACTACCAGGCATGCTTCGTGCCTATCGTATCAATGGGTACCAATGAAATTCAGCGCAATATCATCGCATGGTATGGCCTTGGCCTACCCCGCATGAAATAATTGAAGACGCGTAATTCATAAGGAGGAAATATGGATCTAAGATATTCTGAACAGCAAGAGATATTAAAAAAGTCAGCCAGGGATTTCCTTACCAAAGAATGTCCGAAGGCTAAAGTCAGGGAACTTGAGAATGATGCCAAAGGCTACGACCCGGCGCTCTGGCAGAAAATGGGCGAACTTGGATGGCTGGGTTTTAACATACCGGAAGACTACGAAGGCATGGGCTACTCTTTTGAAGACCTAGCCATGCACATAGAAGAAGTGGGCAAGAATATACTTCCCGGCCCCTATATCAGCACCGTAGTCAACACCTTTGCCATTGTTGAAGCGGGTACGGAAGAACAGAAGAAAGACCTGCTTCCGAAAATATCAAACGGCAATTGCATTCTTACCCTGGCATGGCTGGAAGACAACGGCCTGTTTGATGCTTCCGGAATTACATTGAAAGCAATCCATAAGGGTAACGATTACGTCCTCAACGGCACCAAAATGTTTGTTGATGGCGCGCATGTTGCCAATAACATGATTGTAGTAGCGCGCACTAAAGACGGCTCCGGCGAGGACGGCATTACCCTTTTCCTGATCGATGCCAAAGCAGCCGGTATTAAAACTGAGGTTATCCCCACAATTGCCCTGGATCATCTTTGCGAAGTGGTCTTTAAAGATGTGGCAGTACCTGCCAAGGACGTGCTGGGAAAAGTCGATAAGGGCTGGCCAATACTGCAGATGCTCATCAGGAAAGGCTCAATACTCAAATCCGCGGAATCCTTCGGCGGCCTTCAGGCTGTTTTCGAGATGACAGTAGCCTACGCTAAGGAGCGGGTTCAGTATGATAGGCCGATCGGGGCATTCCAGGCCCTTCAACACAAAATGTCTGATATGTGGATAACGCTTGGAACCAGCAAATACCTGCTCTATGAAGCCGCCTGGAAAGAGTCTGAGGGAGAGCCCAACTCCAAAGAAGCTTCAATGACCAAAGCCTATATCAATGAAGCTTACAAATTAATTACCGCTCTCGGTGTCAAGCTTCACGGGGGCATCGGCACAAGCTCTGACCATGACGTTCCGCTGTATTACCGCAGGGCCAAGGCGGCAGATACTGCCTATGGCAGCACTGATTACCATAGGGAACTGGTTGCACAGCAAATCGGCATGAAATAAGATAACCTTCAAATTTGACAGTAATCCCCTGCCTGATACCAGGCAGGGGATTACTATTTTGGCTCGTATAAAATTAAATTGCCCTGATACTGTGATTATGTTATACTTCACTGCGGTTTTAGATAAGCAATTCTCTCTTGTTTCAGGAGGTTAATAGATTTTGGCAGATTCAATTACAGTAAAGCAGCTCTTAGAAGCTGGTGCCCATTTCGGCCATCAGACCGGGCACTGGCATCCTAAAATGAAGAATTATATCTTCACTCAAAGGAATGGTATCCACATCATCGACCTTGAGCAAACCGTTACTATGTTGAATAAAACTTGCGCGTTTGTGAGAGACCTGGTTAGCAATGGCCAGACAATTATGTTTGTGGGCACAAAAAAACAAGCGCAGGATATCATTAAGGAAGAAGCAGAAAGATGCGGTATGTATTATGTCAATCAGCGCTGGTTGGGAGGCATGCTGACCAATTTCAATACCATCCAGGGAAGGATAGATTACTTGGTCAGGTTAGAGGATAAGAAATCACGTGGCGAACTTGATTACCTTTCCAAGAAGGATAAATTGAAGGTTGAAAAGGAGATGGCCAAGCTCAACAAGGTTATGGGCGGCTTCAAGGAAATGACTGCTTTGCCCGGCGCCCTGTTTATTGTCGATCCCACCAAAGAGAAAATCGCGCTCAGCGAGGCGCAAAAAGTCGGCGTAAAATTGGTGGCTACGGTGGATACTAACTGCAATCCTGATGGAATAGACTATATTGTCCCGGCAAATGACGATGCCATCAAAGCCATCAAGGTTATCTGCTCGCATATTGCGAATGCTGTTCTCGAAGGTAAAATGCTCGCCGAGGCAGGAGAGAATAAAGAGTCTGAATCTGAGGAAGCAGAGGTTGATGCCACGGCTTCATAAACCAGCGCCATGTTGTTACCTCACTGTTTCCTTACCGAGAATCTCTTATTTGCCAAAGGAGGCCAGATTTGGATATTTCAGCTGATATGGTAAAAGAACTCCGGCAGAAAACCGGGGCCGGTGTAATGGATTGTAAGAAAGCTTTGACCGATGCTAAAGGCAATTTTGATAACGCCTGCGAAATCATTACACAGAAAGGTCTGGCTA
>JAPLHJ010000157.1 GCA_026389675.1 Chloroflexota bacterium
GTGGAGGCAATGTCTTCACACCGGCCTTACCGCCCCTCCCTCGGCATCGACGCAGCGCTTGAGGAGATCATATCCAACCGGGGACTTCTCTACGATGCCGGCGCCGTGGACGCCTGCGTAAAGCTCATCAGGGAAAAGGGCTTCAAGCTCGAGTATTAGAAGTTTCTTCCTGCGGCTATGCTTCAACCGTGCAGCGGGTATTTGCCATATCTTCTGGCTGCCCTGACCAGGGCAACATAGTTCTCCGCTTTACAGCCCGGGTGTATGGTATTCGATGAGCTGATGATATAGCCCCCGCCGGGCGCAGCGGCAGCAATAGTCTCTTTCACGGCCTGCTCCACTTCTTCTTCGCTGCCGAAGGGCAGCAAGATCTCGCAGTCTATATTCCCCAGCAGGCAGAAGCGCTTGCCATACTTTGCCTTGGCCTCAGCGATATCCATACACTGCGGCTGGATGGGATGCATGCCGTCGAAGCCGGCCTCGGACATCTGGTCCATTATGCGCCACAGCTTGCCGTCCGAGTGCTTGAGCACCTTCAATCCACGCTTATGCACGAAATCCGTGATCTCTTTATGGTAGGGCAGCAAATACTCCTCGTAATGCGCAGGGGACATCATAGTGGAGTAGTTGTGCGCCAAATCGCTTACCAGCGCTATAGCATCCGCGCCCAGCCCGATAGCGCGGTCTATCGCCTCGATTATATAATCGGTACAAATCCGGGCCAGGTCCTTCACAAAAGCCGCATCTTCGGCATAGTAGTACAGCAGTTTCTGCATACCGCCCATCATCGCCCAGCTTTCCCTGAACGGCCCGGTCATATGAAATACATGGGCAACATCTCCACCGAGCTTATCTAACGAGAGCATCAGCATGAGGAATTCGCTGTCCTGTGGATGAACCGTTTTGAGCTTCCTGAGGTCGGATGGGCCGCTTACAGGCCCTTCTACGGGTATGGCGTCGCCCTCGCGATCAACGTAAAGCACCCTGCCCCAACCGTCCCTGACATGCTTATCATCGATGGGATTACGTTCGAAAAGATGGATTGAGGTCAGCCCGTCGAGTTCAAGCTTACGCGCCACCATAAAGAGAAGTTCCAGCAGCCTCAGCTTCTCCTCCATCGTCATCTGGTGCACCAGCTTGACCGTCGGCACATCGTCGCTGAAAAGCCGGCCTATTTTGATGATTGATTCTTCATTGAAGGCCAGTTCCCACACGGGAACCCTGTCCGGCTGCCCACCCGATAATGCGGTTAAAAACCGTTCTTTACCATTCATGTTTACCAACCTCCTCTCATAGTAAAACTTCCCCCACCCTACCAGCTTTACCACCGCGTCAGGATGATTTTGATTATGCCGCCATAAATTCTATCATACCACCCGGGTTACCGAATTTAGAATCCGGCAACCCGGTTGAGGCAGTGTAATCAGCGGACCCGTACTCCAGTTATGCCCGTAACATCTTTGACTAAACGGCTGCACGGTTATAAACTGTTTCCATCACTATGAAATGCCCGGTTTGCAAAGTGACCACAACCGCACTTGAGCATGATAAAATCGAGCTCGACTATTGCTCCATTTGCCATGGCATCTGGTTCGACAGGGGTGAACTGGAACTGTTGCTGGACACGTTGACAGGCGGTACCACTGCAAAATTTATCCACAGTCTGATGCAGCGTCCACGGGCGGAGGTTGCTGAAAAAACCAGGAAATGCCCTATATGCGGTAAAAATATGAGCAAGACCGATATCGGGTCCGGCCAGGAGATAATCATCGATATGTGCAACGCGGGCCATGGCTTATGGTTCGATGGCGGGGAATCAGGCGCTTTCGTCAGGCAGTTGAAGCTCGAGCAACCTGCCGGGGCTGATCCGCTTTATGAAGCGCTTTTCTTTATCAGGGATGCATTTCGGGTTAGCCCGGGAGCGCCGGGTAGCCCATGACAGATTGGAGGTGATTGATCATGTTGGTTGCATTACTCGTAATACTTGCCATAGTCGTAGTCGTCATCCTCATTTTCGCCGGTATCTACAATGGGCTGGTCGGCGCCCGTAACCAGGTGAAGAACGCCTGGGCACAGATCGACGTTCAGCTTAAAAGGAGGCATGACCTCATACCCAACCTGGTTGAAACGGTCAAGGGCTACATGCAGCATGAAAGGGGAACACTTGAAGCTGTTACTAATGCCCGGACCTCGGCGATCAAGGCCGCCGACAGCGGTGTCGCAGCGCAGGCCAAAGCGGAAGGGGAATTGAGCCAGGCGCTGGGCAGGCTGTTTGCCGTAGCCGAGAGCTATCCCGACCTCAAGGCCAGCCAGAATTTCCTGGCTTTACAGGAAGAATTGACCTCGACAGAAAATAAGATCAGCTTTTCGCGGCAGTTTTATAACGACTCCGTCCTGCAGTACAACAATAAGACACAGATGTTCCCATCCAACATCGTAGCTTCTATGGGCGGCTTTAAGGCCGGCGAGTTCTTCGAGGTCACAGATACGGTCGAGCGCGAGGCCCCCAAGGTCAGCTTCAGTTAGCAGGGCCATAGCATGTGGGAACAGATCCGGGATAACCAGGTAAGATCGGTTATCCTCGTTACGGTGCTCGGCATCATATTGCTCCTGCTCGGCAGCCTGCTGGGCCAAACCGTGCTGGGTGATTGGTCGGCCGGCCTGTTGATCGCCCTCCTGGTCTGGATAGTGATGACGCTGGTGGGCTATTTCCAGGGCGACAGCATCCTGCTCTCCATATCCAAAGCCCGCAAAATTGGCCCCGATGATTTGCCGCGCGTTTATAACGTGGTGGAAGAGATGAAGATAGCCTGCGGTCTGGAGAAGATGCCGGATATTTACATCGTCGATGACCCGGCCATGAATGCTTTTGCCACGGGCCGGGATAAGAACCACGCTTCAGTTACAGTGACGTCCGGTCTCCTGCAAAAGCTTAATCGCGATGAGCTCCAGGGGGTTGTCGGGCACGAGATGGCCCATATTCGCAACCGCGACGTGCTGCTCATGGCCATGTGCAGCATTCTGCTGGGCACCATAGTCATGCTGGCCTGGTACGGTTCGCGCATACTATTCTTTGGGGGTGGCACCCGCAGGAGTTCCTCCGGGGGAGGCAGCGCGCAGATCATCATCCTCCTGGTAGCCATTGTCCTGATGATTTTCGCACCCATTATGGCACAGTTCATTTACCTGGCCATCTCCCGCAAGCGGGAGTACTTAGCCGATGCCTCGTCAGCCCTCTATACGAGGTATCCCGAAAGCCTGGCCTCGGCGCTGGAGAAAATCGCCGCCTCGACCGAGCAGATCAAATCAGCCAATAATGCCACCGCCCCGATGTACATACTCAATCCCTTCCGGAAAGGCGGCAGGGTCGCGGAAGACCTCTCCAGCACACACCCTCCCACCTCCGAGAGGATACGCATCCTGCGTTCCATGGCCGGCAATGTATCACTGGCGGGCTATGAATCCGCCTACAACCAGTCCCATAAAGGGGGCGGGGGCATAATCCCGGGATCGGCGCTGGCAGCCGTTAATGCCGCCGTTCAA
>JAPLHJ010000060.1 GCA_026389675.1 Chloroflexota bacterium
AAAAAGGGCGAGATCTTCGCTTTCCTGGGTCCCAATGGAGCAGGTAAATCCACTACTATACAAATGCTTACAACTTTGCTCGCGCCGACCAAAGGCAAGATGATGATAAACGGCAACGACCCAACGAAAAATAAGGACGCGGTGCGCAAGTCTTTCGGGATTGTTTTCCAGGACCCCAGCTTGGACAGCGATCTTACCGCTCTGGAAAATATGCAGTATCATGCTGTTCTTTACAAGGTACCGAAGGAGATCAGGGAAAAAAGAATAGGGGAACTCCTGCGCTTTGTTGAACTTTGGGACCGTAAGAACGACATGGTTAAAACTTTCTCCGGCGGTATGAAGCGCAGACTGGAAGTAGCCCGCGGGTTGCTTCACCACCCGGCCATAATGTTCCTGGATGAACCTACGCTCGGATTGGATCCGCAGACCAGGAATCACATCTGGAGCTATCTCCAGGATATCAGCGAGAAGCAAAAGATGACCGTGTTCTTTACCACGCACTACATGGCGGAGGCGGAAAAGGTCGCCGACAGGATAGCCATTATCGACCACGGTAAAATCGTGGCCATGGGCAGCCTGGCGGAGCTGGAGGATAAAACGAAAACAAATTCTCTTGAAGAAGCATTTATAGCTATTACCGGGAACACCATTAGAGAGGAACAGGTGAATGGTACGGGCCGAATGAGGGCCATGCAAAGACTATGGGGGAGACGTTAATGAGTACGATTTATATATTATGGCTGCGGCAGGTTAAAAAGTATTTCCGCACTCCTTCCCGTATTATCGGTTCGCTGGGCCAACCCCTGCTCTTTTTGCTGGTATTCGGTTTTGGTTTTGGCTCTATCTACAAACAGGCCGGGCAGGGGGATTATATTCAGTTCCTGGCCCCGGGGATCATTATGATGAGCGTGCTTTTCACCGCGGTTTTTTCGGGCATCGACCTTATCTGGGACAGGCAGTTCGGGTTTTTAAAAGAAACTATGGTGGCGCCGGTGCCCAGATGGCAGATCATGCTGGGGAAAACACTGGGTGGCGCGACAGTGGCCTCGTTTCAGGGAGTGATCGTATTTATCCTGTCGCTGATTGTAGGGTTCAAAGTTCACGACTTATTTATGTTGCCCGTTGCCGCCCTGTTTGTTTTTCTTGTCGCCCTGTTGTTCACTTCGCTGGGTATTGCCATTGCCTCCAGGCTTGAGGACATGCAGGGGTTCCAGTTAATTATGAATTTCCTGGTGATGCCGATCTTTTTCCTGTCGGGATCGTTGTTCCCGCTCCAGGGCCTGCCCAAAGCATTGGAAGTGGTAACAAGACTCGACCCTCTTACCTACGGAATCGACGGTGTCAGGGAATCCCTGATCGGGGTGGGCAACTTCGGTGTCGCTATCGACCTCCTTGTGGTCGTCTTTATTGCGGTGGTTTTGCTGGGAATAGGAAGCTATCTTTTTGAAAGAATCCAGGCTTAGGAGGTCTTCGCGGTAGAAAGCGCGATTTTACTACCGGTTCTCTATTGCGTTGAAAGAAAGCCAGCGCGCAGACCAGTGCATAGACTGCGGGGAGTGCGAGGAAGCCTGCCCACAGAAAATCCCCATTGCTGAATGGCTCTAGAAGGTGCACTCGAAACTGGGAACGGGTTGATTGGATGCGTAGAGATCTGCACACCGGCGGCCGCCCAACCTCGCAGCATAACGGGGAAGTAGCTGGTATAGTGTCCTAAGGGCTTAATTGCCTGGAAAGTGTATCGAAATTATTTTTCAGCCTGTCGCGCAAAGTAGTATATGTCTGAGTAAGCGCTTCCCATCTTGATTTTGTATCCAGGGACTCGGACCAGGCGGACTCTGCCGCAGCGGCAAATTCTTTATCATCAAATCTTTTTACCAGGTCATTCAGCCTGTTCCTTTGATCGGCGTATTGTATATTGGCATAGGAAACAGTTATCTCTTTGGTATTTTGCTGGCTGAGAGTTATCTCTTCATCCAATATCAACAGACTTAAATCAAGATAAGGCTTCAGCGCCGACAGGGTTTTTCTGGGCTGTTCAAGCTGGTCCTTTTGAACCGGTACCGGTTGTGTTTTTAAGCCGGCTAATTCTGCCCTGGCGGCAGCCAGTTGCTCCTTTGTCGATTTCAACTCGGCCTGCAGTGAATTGTATTGCTCTTGCGAAACCGGCGGCGCGCAGCCGATTAATAATTGAACTGTGAGCAACAGGACTAACGCGGATACTGCTTTCTTAAATTTACATATAGGCATGCTGATACCTGCTTAAAAGATTTCGATAGGAGGTTAATTCGTCTCTGCCAATCAGTACCTTGAAACCAGGATATTTTAATATAAATTGGCCCGCCAATCAATGAATTGATTAATCAATCAAAGTTATATAAAATATGTTAATTTTCAAAAGGAGGTAGTACCATGTCCAAAAGGGTCGGCATTGTTGGTGCTGCGGTTACGCCCTTCAAAGCCAAATGGAACGAAAAGACATACTACGAACTTGCACAGATGGCCACCAGGGAGGTGGTCAAGGATGCCAAGATCTCAATCAAAGA
>JAPLHJ010000238.1 GCA_026389675.1 Chloroflexota bacterium
CGGCATCGGCAGGATCACCTTCAACCGGCCTCAGGCTATGAACGCAATAACGCCAGCCATGCTTAAGGAATTGAAGTCCGCTGTTCTTGAAGCTGGCAAAGATCAAAAGGCGAAGGTAATTGTCCTGACTGGCGCCGGCAAGGCCTTCTGCGCGGGCGTCGACCTCAAGGCGCTGGGCGACCAGAAATTAGTCAATGGAAAGGTCGGCGATATACTGGATATACCCGCCCGTGAATTGATAAATGCTATCCGGGAAGTGCCCAAGGTTGTCATCGCGCTGGTCAACGGCTTTTGCTTCACCGGAGCAGTGGAGATTATGCTGGCCTGCGACATAGTGATCGCCGCCGAATTCGCCAAGATTGGCGATACGCATGCCAAGTGGGGGTTAAGGCCGACCTGGGGCATGAGCGCCAGGCTTCCGCGACGGGTGGGCTACCTCAAGGCTAAGGAGCTGTCCTTTACCGCCGACGCTATACCTGCCAAAGAGGCGGAACGCATCGGGCTGATAAATTTGGCTGTCCCGACGGAAAAACTGGAGGAGGCACTGCAGACCATGGCCAAAAAGATTATGGCCAACAGTCCGCAGTCCATCGCAGCCTACAAGCGCCTGTATAACAGCAACGAGAATATGACACTGGATAAGAGCCTGGAACTGGAGTTTGGCAGTGAATTCGAGATAACCGACAGCCTGGAAAGGCTGGGCCAGTTCGCCAAGTGATGGACAACTGGAAAGACCTCAAGCCATTCCTGGAACCGCAGGCCGTCGCCATTATCGGTCTTTCCAGGAAAACCGGCGAATATAGCAATAATGCCCTGGAGAACCTCCTGAGCTACGGCTACCGGGGCAAAATCTACCCGGTTAATCCTAACGCAGTGGAGATACTGGGCGTCAGGGCATATCCCTCGATTAAAGATGTTGAGGGACCGGTTGACCTGGCCGTGATATCAACCCATCGTTCCAGGGTACCCGCCCATGTCAGGGAATGCGCCGAAAAAGGGATCAAGTGCATCAGCATCGTTACCCAGGGATTCATCGACGCGGGGGATGAGGAAGGCAAGCGGTTATTCAAGGAGATTGCGGACATAGCAAAATCCAGCGGTTGCAGGATACTGGGACCCAACAGCTTCGGGAGCGCCAATGTATTTCATAATTTCTGTTCCGCTTTCGCCAGGATCAGCATGCAAAGAAATCCCGTGGGGCTTATCTGCCAGACAGGCGGACTATTTAACAGCTCTTCGGAATTCAGGTTCACCGGCAAAGGCATTGATATCGGCAATGTCTGCAACGTCGATTTTGCAGACTGCCTCGAGTATTTCGAGCACGACCCGGAAGTAAAAGTAATCGTACTGCACATTGAAGGCATGTTGGATGCGCGGCGCTTTCTTAATGTGGCAAAACGCGTCGCAGGCAAGAAGCCGATAGTCGCCCTCAAGACCGGTAAAAATGAGCAGGCCGTCAAAGCGGCAAGTTCGCACACAGGTTCCCTGGCGGGCCAGTATGAGATATGGGAGGCAGCCCTGAAGCAGTCGGGGATCATCAGTGTAGACAGCTTCGAGGAACTCACGGATATCACCAGGGCTTTCTGCCTGCTGCCACCACTGACGAAACCTGATATCTGCGTGGCCACCTTCAGTGGCGGCATGGCGATCATGGCACTGGATGCCATGCGGGATACAGGACTCCGCGCGGGGCGGCTTTCTCAAACCACCAGGTCAAAAATAGAAAAACTGTCTCCGGAGTGGCTTTCCGTAGGCAACCCGGTGGATTTCTGGCCGATTGTCATGGGGTCAGATTCCATGACCCATGCATTAAGCAATATCCTGGAAATCCTGCTATCGGACCATGAATTCGGCGGGTTGTTGTTTATACAGATAATCCCTGCCCCGGCGATGGGCAGGGAGATAAAAGTCCTGCTTGATAGCCTGCAAGTCAAATATCCTGACCGTCCCTTAGTGGCCGCCCTGACCGGCCCCTATAGTTTTGAGCTTGTCAAGGAGTTGCAAAATGA
>JAPLHJ010000281.1 GCA_026389675.1 Chloroflexota bacterium
AGCTCAAGCTGGCGCTTGTTCTTGGACATCATTTGGTTGAGGACTTTGATGATGCTGGAAGTAGTTACCACGGGTGCGCTGGCGAGGATGGCGCCGAGAGCTATGATATTGCCGACCGTTTCATCGCCAAGTTCCCTGGCTGCTTCCACCGTGGGAACGTAGATTGTCTTAATATCGGGTCGCTGGCTTTTGGTCTTTACAAGAGATTCGTTGACAATCAGCAGGCCGTCCTGCTTTACAGTGGGTTCCAGCATTTTGTAAGCAGCGGGGTTCATTGCAACACCGACATCCGGGTGGGATATGAAGATCGAGCCTATCCTTTCATCGGATATATTGACAAAGCAGGTGCACATCCCGCCTCTCTTCTCGCCGCTGTAATACGGCAACCAGGAAACCTGCTGTCCCCCTGCAAAGCCAGCTTCCAGGAGAAGGCGCCCTATAAAGAGTACGCCCTGGCCGCCAAACCCTGAAATAGTAACCTCCCAGCTCAACCCTTCACCACCTTCTTCATCTCCGCCACTTCGGGCAGGCATTTGAACTCGCCGAGGGGAAATTGCGGGATCATGTTTTTAACCATCCAGTCAAGTGACTGGACTGGTTCCACTTTCCAGTTTATCGGGCACATGGAAAGGACTTCCACAAGGCCCAGACCAAGCCCCGCCATAGGCGCCCTGAATGCCAGCTCAATGGCCTTCCTGGCTTTCCTTACATTGGCCGGGTTGTGCAGCGACACTCTGGCGATGTATGCAGGGCCGTCCAGCGTCGCCAGCATCTCGCTCACCCTGATAGGAAAGCCATGATGCTCCTGCTTGCGCCCTTTGACCGTCGACGATGTATACATGCCCATGAGCGTAGTGGGAGCGAGTTGGCCACCAGTCATACCGTAGTTGGCATTGTTGGCAAATATAATGGTAATATTTTCACCGCGCGCGGCCGCATGTACGATCTCAGCCATACCTATGGAAGCTAAATCTCCGTCCCCCTGGATGGCGAACGGGACCAACTCCGGATGACAGCGTTTTATGGCAGTGGCGACGGCGGGAGCGCGCCCGTGGGGCGCTTCCATACCGTCAACTTTGAAATATTCATAAGCCGTTACCGTGCAGCCGATGGAACCGATGCATATTGCCCTCTCTTTAAGGTCGAGTTCATCCAACACCTCACCCACCAAGCGCTGGGTGATGCCGTGGCCGCATCCCGGGCAGAAATGGGTGGCGCGGTCCACCATGATATCCGGCCTATGGTAGATCACATTTTGTAAATCGTTAATGCCGTGTTCGCTCATTACTTTTAATTTTCCATTACATCATTAAATCGATGGACTCGAATATCTGATCGGCCGTTAGCGGCACTCCGCCGTAGGTGTTGACGAGCTTGATTTCATTCTGGTTGCCTACGCTGATACGCACATCCTCCAGCATCTGCCCGCCGCTCATTTCCGCTACCAGAAACTTGCAGCCTTTCTCGGCTAAGTCCGCCAGTGGTTGATTTGGAAACGGAAAGACGGTTATCGGTCTGAGCAATCCCACCTTCCAGTTGCGCTTACGTGCCAGCTTCATGGCGGTCATGGCCGCTCTTGCCGCACTGCCGTAAGCTACCAGCACAATTGTGGCGTCATCTAGAAGCATGCTCTCGTAACGCACCTCATTAATTCGCATCCTTTCGAATTTTTCCAGGAGCAGCTTGATCCGGGCGGGATGATCGAGGGGATTCATCTCAAAGGAGTTGATCAGGTTCTTAGGCCGACCTTTGGCGCCGGTGATGGCCCATTTCTTTTCCGGCAATTTCTTGACCGCGTCGCGCATCACGATCGACTCAACGGACTGCCCGAGGAACCCGTCAGCCATGATCAATGTGGGATTGCGGTATTTGTCAGCCAGCTCGAATGCCAGCATGGTAAGGTCCATCATCTCCTGTACAGACGATGGCGCCAGGGTGAGTAGATAATAGTCGCCGTGGCCACCACCCCTAGTGCATTGCATATAGTCGCCCTGCGCACCGCCGATGTTCCCCAAGCCCGGCCCCGCACGCATGATATTTGCAATCACACACGGTGCTTCAGCTCCTGCCATATATGATATGCCTTCCTGCTGAAGGCTGAAGCCAGGACTGGAGGTGGAAGTCATCGCACGCACGCCCGTGGCTGAGGCGCCGTAGACCATGTTTATAGCAGCCAGTTCGCTCTCAGTCTGAAGAAAAACCCTGCCCAGAGCGGGCAGTTGCTGGGCCATATACTCGAGCAGGTCGTTCTGCGGGGTAATCGGATATCCGAAGTAGGCACCGCATCCAGCGAGGATGGCACCTTCCGCGATGGCAATATTACCCCCCATCAGGGTCCTTTCAGACATCAGTCGGCTCCTCGAAGGTAAATTTATCAGGATATCGTATCGCTTTCTGATCTGCGGCAGCGGTAAACTGAAATGGCAACGTCAGGACACATAAGCGCGCATGATTTACAACCGGTGCACTCATGTGCCCGGTCCGGTATCACCTCGGCATAATTATAACCGAGCCGGTTGATCTCTTTAGAGGTCCCTATGATTTCCCTGGGACAAACTGAAATACAGTAGTGGCAGGCCTTGCATTTCTCTGTATCGATGACTATACAACTGGTTTTACGGCTTTCGGAGATCAACAATTCAGCATACCTTCATATAATGCTACAGCAAAAAAAGACAAGCAAAAGATAGTTTACATAGGCAGGAATTCCATGTCAAGAAATATCCCCGTCCAGCGGGCTAATTTTTCACTCAGCAGAGACTGATTTAGGTATTTTTTTTAAATAAATTTTATTCCGCCTTGTCCTTGTACCGCCCCACACACACGATGTATTGTTTGCCGTCGCTGCCCGTAACGAGCTTATAATAAACAGATTTATAATACAGGCCGATTTTACCGGGCATGGTGAATACGTAGTCCTCCCACCCCGTCCCATTAGCGAGGGCGCCATCGACAATGTTGTCCCTGAACAGGCGTCCGGCCATGTCGGGCACACCTTTAAAGTTTCGCCCGACAACAGCGGGATTATTGGCATTGGCGGCCTCGGTGACATACCTGTCGAATACATAAACGTACAGATCGGGCCGCGCCTTATCCTGGTAGGGGCTCTCACCGGCATTAATTTTCTTTATTGTGCCGGCGGAGTCAGCGGCGATATCGCCGGCCGTCTTATCAGCTAAGGAGATAACAACATCTTTGGCGATACTGTCATCAGCATAACGCGGCAGGGCGTAACTGGTAATGGTGCTCTCATAAAAGCTCAGGCCGCCCGGCCGGGCGGGTATTTTCAACGCGTCAAGGGCTTTCTGCCAGTAGGCTATGGTAGCATCAGGCGCCTGCTTATTAAAAGCAATATACCACTCTACCCGGCGGACATAGGATACCGGCTCAATTTCGGCTGGATTGATCCCTGCCTTGTAGGCCAGAAAAGGCAACCCCGCCGAAGGCCCCAGCCAGAGGTCCACCTTTCCGTCCAGGAGTTTTTGGATGCACTGCAGGTCATTATCGCTGACATCAAGGTTGGTAAAGCCTTTTTCGATAAGGAAAAGCTGGTTCGTGTCGTCCTTATAAACAGCTATAGACTTTACTTTTTTAGCGTCGTCCAACGAAGTTATTTTGATATCCGACCCTCTTTTAGCATAAAACCACTCGTCTGAAAAGCCGATAGGCCCGACCCATTTGAATAGCTCTTCCCTTAAGGGCATCCGCCCCGTCGAATACAGCGCGGTGCCCGGTTGCTTCTGAACCAGCTCATATCCATCAGACCACGGTTGCACCTGGATAACCGCGTCACTGCCGGTGTTTTTAACCAGTTCCAGCACAATCTCGGTTGATTGACCGGTGACATTCCCCCGCTCGTCGGTAAAGTTGTAGGGCGGGTTCTCCTCGGTAACAATGAGAAGCTTGCCTGCCGGCACATTTAGATTGCAGCCCGGAACCAAAATCAAGACAGCCAGTAGAATAACTGCCAAACCTTTCATAGCACTTGCCTCCAGCTTAATTTACACAATTCTGATCAACTCGCTGACCGGAGCATATTCTTACACATGCTTGCCAGAAATGTCCAAACGCCGCTACGCGCCGTGCCTGCAGACGCTGATCCCTATGACTATTTTTCAATCCTATACATATGGATTTATTTCGTATATTATTATATGAAATTGCATTGACTGATTGTACAATTAATCTGCAACCCCATGATATCAGTGCTTGCACTTCAACGCGGGCTGACTACGAAAATAATAGTTAAATTGAGAGGGGAGCGCAATGGTAAAGAAGGAAAAAAAGCCTGACCCCATAATCAGGGCAAAAAAAGGCGTGGTGAAGATGAGCCGTATACAAAGGGGCAAGCAGATAGCGACCTTCCGCAAAAGGCAGATAACCCGCGCGGCCTACGAGATAATCGCCGAAAAGGGCTACAACAACTTCACCATGATGGATATAGCCAAGCGCGCCGGCGTTTCGTCGGGCCTGATACACCACTACTTCAAGGACAAGGAAAATATGCTGGTCACCCTGCTCAGGGAGATGCAGCAGAATATACGCCAATCGCTGGAGCGCAGTATAGAAACGGTAGCCGACCCCAGGAAAAAACTCGAGATATTTATGGACCAGGCTTTCGGCCTGGTCGAAAACGAGAAGGAATACATTTATGTTACCTTTGATTTTCTAACACAGATCAAGTTCAATGAACGCATGCAGCGCATATTGAGCAAGCTCTACCGCGGATACAGGGAAACCATTGTAATGATCCTGAGGGAAGGCAAGGCCAAGGGTATATTTAATGAAGTTGATGAACACTACGTAGCAACCATGTTCGTTTCGCTATTGCTGGGTCTGGAACAACAGTTTATTATAGACAGCTCGGCTTTCTTTTACCGCGAATATACCGCCCGGATAAAGAGCTATATTTTCGACATGGTGGTGCTCAAAAAGTAAGCTTGTTTAATCTCGCGAAGGCTATATCCTGGCTGATGCTGCCGTTCTCAAATTCAGCTTTGATTTTAGCTACTTCATCCCCGATGCCCAATGAGATCAAACCCTTCTCATCCACGGGAAACTCCGGAAACAGGAAAAACAGCCTGGCTATCTCACCCCGGTCACCACAAATGAGCTCTTCCACCGGCTGCTGCATCAGGTCTTTTTCATCCCTGGTCAGGGGGGCAGCATTGAATACCTCGTTGCAGAAATGATAGCGGCATTCACGCGGCCTCCTGTCAAATATGGGGCAGGTGCTGAAATACTCAGAATAAAAACCGCAGTTGATGTTTTTGCAGCAATAGCCGTTACAGGGCGGGCAGATCTTGCCGGCTGCAGCATTCATTAAGCCGACCAGGCGGTAAATTTGATCTCCGAACAATTCCCGGAAATCCCCGTCGGTCAGGAATATCCT